>DASUTP010000238.1:0-3909 GCA_036374515.1 Chryseolinea sp.
TTAACAATTAGTTTTTTGATCACAGCGGGCGGCCCGATCCGATGACGGTACTGCGACCGACAAACTCCGGGGTTTTACTTTCATCCAAGAAAGGCAATAATTTTGGCATAATTCTACAACTACGCTTTGATCCTATATCGCCTCGCTGTTAAAATTGCCTTTTTCGTAAATGGGTTTGTATTTGCAAATTGGGTCGCCAGGTTACCCAGGATACAGGAGCTGTACCATGCGGACAACGGTGACATTGGTCTCGTCTTATTGTCATCCTCCATTGGCGCGGTAAGCGCGATGCCGTTTGCAGGCTGGACAATCATAAAAAATGGAAGCAGGAAAATTACCATCGCGGCCGCGTTATCTTATTGTATTCTCGTCCCCGTCATCCCGTTCGTGCCAAATATTTTTTATCTGGCAGGCTTATTTTTCTTCATTGGCATTTCGACGGGGATGCTTGATGTTGCCATGAATGCCCAGGCTGTGATGGTCGAGCAACTTTACAAAAGACCTATTATGACTTCGTTCCATGCACTTTTCAGCATTGGAATGATGTTGGGCGCGTGGTGCGGGTCTCTCTTTATTGACCTCGGCTACGATTTAGGATATCACCTGATCATCGTGGCAGGTGTTGCGCTGGTAGCGGTTTTGTGGGCTAACGGAAATTTGATCGAGGATAAACCCGACGCCGCACTTAAACATGAAGGGCCGCTATTCCGATTACCCAACCAAGCATTGATCGGTATCGGTATTATAACATTTTGTGGTATGCTGGCAGAAGGTGCTATGTCCGACTGGAGCGTGAACTACATGCAGAATATTGCAAAAGCCAGCAAGACGCTGGCGCCGGTGGGCTTGTCTGCCTTCGCAACAGCCATGACCATCGGAAGAATTTTTGGCGATCGCACACGAGCGTTGTTAGGCGATAAAAAAATCATCATCGCTGGCGGAATGATTGCCACCCTTGGCCTGGCCCTTGCCACATTGATCCCCCAGCCATACTTTTCCATCGCCGGATTTTTCCTGGCAGGACTCGGGTTGTCTTCTATTGTCCCAATCGCTTACAGCATAGCCGGAAATGCCAAAAGTCTCCCGCCGGGAGTTGGATTAGCGATGGTTACCACTGTCGGGTACTCCGGATTCCTGTTCGGCCCGCCCATCATAGGCTTTATTTCAGAGGGCTTCTCGTTGCGCATAGCCATGGGGGTAGTCGCGTTGCTGTTGAGTTTAATGACGATCCTTGGAATTCGATACAATAGCCGATAAATCAATTCTGCTTCAGTTTGGCAGCCTGCGTACGGTAATAATTTCCTTCGTCGCCCGGCAACAGTTCACCAAGCCGAACATAAATATCAACGACGCTGCTATCGTATTCGAGGGCTTCTTTATACAGATCGATGGCGCGCGAATAATCGCCCTGGGTGTCAAAGATATATGCCATTACGTGACAGAGGAACCTCGTACGATAGCCTTCGTTCTCATAAACCTTGCTGTACCAGCTTATCGCCTGGTCGAACTGCTTTTGCGCATAGTAAGAATCGCCTAGCAGCCCGGCGGCTTCGTAGTAATCTTCATTTTTTTGAAGGATCTGTGCCAGAAGAGCAATAGCCTCATCGTAGTCCTCTTGATTGTAGAATGCTAGTGCTTTGTTGTAAGCCGCCTCCTTGTAATCCGGATCAATGGCAAGGGCCATGTCAAACATTATCCTGGCTGAGTCGTGCTGATCTCGAATGGCCAGCACCTTTCCGTACCCCACCATCGCTTCCTTGTATTGATCATCAGCTTTCCAAGCCTGCCTGTAATTGACATATGCTGAATCGTAATTACCACTCCAGAAATTTTGCTCCGCCTCCTGAAAAGAAATAACAGAATCATCCCATTCCGGCGACGATCCGGAAAAGATACTTCCGAAGAAAAAAATGAAGAAAGTGACAAAAATTCCCCCGACGACAAGACCTACAACCTTTCGGTGCACCTCTGGCGCGGGAGTTTTGGTAAACGGCTTCTGCGCGGCTTTTGAAGCCGATCCGGGCCTTTGGAAAGCCTTGGCAAAAGCATCCCATAGCGGGGAGGCACCAGGACCTGTGCGGTTACTTGATTCAAAGGGGCCTTGAAAATTTTTCCTGAAAGGCATGGAATAAAAACCCATAAACAAAAAATAAAAAGCCACTCCAAAAAAAATATACACGATCGAATCATCGATCGACCACGACAATGCCATCGCCATTAGAAAGCAATATCCCAGGATAAAATAGATCTTCGATTTCAGCGAGCTATTCCCTGCGTTAGGGGTAGTCTTGTTTTCCATAATTGCACAGATGCGAATGCTTGCAAAAAAAGGCAGAAGCCTCTTTCGAGGCTTCCAGCCTGGGCTCCACTCGAAAAATATCTTAGTCTTCTAAAATTTCCACCTCTACACGGACGTTCCTTTTTGCGTTCGAGCTATTTTTATCATAAATGGGTCGACGTCCTCCCCAACCCTTTAGTTCCATCCTGTCGGCCTCTATCCCTTGCGTTACCAGGTAAGCCTTAACAATTTCAGCGCGATCGTAGGAGAGCTCCTTTGCTGTCCCCGCGCGTTGCTGCGATCCTGCTAAGGAGAAAAAATTCTTGTCGGGTCCCATTGTAATAATCTTGCCATGATAATTACCATTGGTATGTCCATGCAGCTTGATCCTATACTTGGGATTTTCCTGCATCAGCTGTAGCAAGCTATTCAATTCATATTTCGACTCAGGCAACATCACAGAAGCATCATTGTAAAAATATACATTAAAGAGGGTCGCGAGATCTCCTTTATGGTATCGAACCAGATTAAAATTAACCACCAGGGTTGTACCCATCAAATCGACAAAATCTTTCACGGTATCGGCAAGCGGCAGTGGATAATTTATTTCCTGTTGAATTTTACGATAGCCAAACACATCGCATATCAGCGTGAGCTGTCCCGATTTGCTTTTTGGATCGGGCAAATTCAAATACTCATTCCCCTTTACCTTCGCTATGAGCTTTGTCCGGTCGGTATCGATGACTTCCACCGTACCGTCGACAATCCGGTTGTTCCGTGCATTGAAAAGACTTAGGAAAACTTCGGTATTTCCGAGCGTCATAACAGGATACTGGACAATTTCGGAATTGCCGGTAGCGGCGATTTCCGCGACTGCATTCTCTTCATCCAATACCTCATCCGTTGGTTGGTCATCATCTGGTTTTGATATGACCGGCGAAACAACCCCCGGTGGACGTGAGCTGTCGGCGCTTCCATCAGAAGCGTTTGGGATGTCGCCGGAAACCACACGCACCCATGCATCGGTAAAGTGTCCGGCTTCACGTGTATCTTTCATGCTGCGCAACGATTCCCCGAGGTTGTTGAAATACTTCAGGTAAACAAAGTAAAAATTTCTTCCGGAATTATAACCATACTCAGCGCTATGTCCTTTGCTTTTTAAGGCTTCAGTATACTGATGCGCCGTCTTCTCCTGTGATTTTGCGTAAGCTCCAATAACGATATAATAACCAGGTGCTAATTCCTTTGAGTCTTGAGAATACGCGGTCGCAGAAGCGAAAAGAATTCCAAAACCAACCAGAATTCTTGAAAACAGGCCCATACGGTCAGGTAAAGTTTTACCTAAGTTATTTAAAACTAGCTAATTACGTAGCATCGACGGGATAATATGTCGGCTCATCCGCTGGATTGAAGTTTTTCTCTTAGAAAGCCTGATCCATACCCGAAAAGCTGACACAATGCAGCAGGTATTGAAAGGAATGCAACGGCGAGATCCCGGTTTTCAATCAACGAATGAAAAAAAATCGCCAGCAAATAAAGCGCAAAACAAGTGATCCCAAACAAAAACAGGGGAATGTTTATCAATGGAAGTACCAGCAAGGCTATTGTTCCCATAAGGAAAAAGGAGGGAA
>DASUTP010000239.1:0-2136 GCA_036374515.1 Chryseolinea sp.
TGAAAGGCATGTCCGGATACAACTCAGCCCATTTTTTGGTTAACATCTCGTGAACATCATTACCAGCACCCGCTGCAACCTTTAACGACAGGTAACGGAAATCATTCGCATCGGCAAGTTTGAGTAGCGCAGGTTCGACGCGGCTAAAGAAACTGTGATGGTGAAAGTCTTTTACCACACCGACAATCTCATATTTCTCACTGTCAATCTCCAGGATTGCGCCGATGGGCTTTGCAAGCTTGAGGCCTTCCACCAACGTCTGGTTGACCACGAGTACCTGCTTATCTGTTTCTGAATCCTTGCGAAAGTTGCGGCCTTCAATAAATTCAAGTCCCATGGTTTCTGCATAGTTGGCATCCACCGAAAACTGACTTACATCGAATTGCTGCCGTGTATCTGTGTAGACCACCGTATTTGACATCTTGCGGCCAAGGTGGTCGCTGGAACCGGAGGTAAGCAACACATTGCGATTTCTGATCGACGAAGCGTTTATTCTATCGAATGCCTGCCGGTTGGGTACTTGGACATACAATACATTTTCATGAGCATAGCCCCAGCTACGTGTGTTCTGAAAGACATTATTCTGAGTAAAAACAACGGCTGCGGTAACAGTAATCAACGTAAGCACCAGCTGAATACCGAGAAAAAATTTTGTTAGAGGGTTGCGCTGTCCAAATTGTAAAGACCCTTTAAAAATCTTCACCGCATCGAAGGACGATACGTAAAACGCAGGATAAATGCCGGAAACAAATCCCGTGACAAATACCAGCATCGCCATAAAAATCCAAACTTCGCTCGTCAGAAGCCGTAGTTCAAGCTGCCAGCCGGTGAAGTCCACGAACCAGGGCATAAGGATGAAATAGCACATAGCCAATCCTATCACCAGCGCAAAAAATGTGATGATAATGTTTTCTGTCAGGAACTGTACAATGACTTTAAAGCGATTGGCGCCCACGACTTTGCGAACACCAATTTCCCGCAGTCGTTTTGTGGCGCTGACAATAGCGATATTGATATAGTTAAAGCTAGCCAGCAGAAGCATGAATATAGCGATTACAGGAAGTCCGATACGCCCTTCAACGTTTTCATCATAGACAATGGCATTCTCAAGGTTCTGAGCACGGGCATGTAAAGTAGCCAATTGCTCGAAAGTAAAGGAGGATGCTGCCCAATCAGGATTCGCGGTATTCTGCAGCCGGATGTATTTGTCCATCCTGGTCTCGATCGAATGAATATCAGTCGCACTATCGACCTGAATAAAAGTTGCGCGCAAAAAAGAACCCCAGTCGTTCATATCATACGACTGTGGCAGGTTGATATTTTCAAAGTGTACCAGGAATTTGAACTCGAGGTTCCTTGCCTTCGGAAATGGTGCTGCAACGCCTGTAACCGTAAATGCTTTCTTAAGCGAATCGCCGAACAGGAGAACCAAGTCGCGGCCAACGGGATTTTCTTCACCAAAATATTTTTTAGACATTGACTCGTTTAAAATAATGCTGGCGGGGTCGTTCAGCGACGAGGCCGTTCCCCACTTCAACGGGAAGGTGAACATGGTAAGAAACGAAGGGTCGGTGTACCGGATTTCTTCTTCAAAAACTTTATCTTCATATTTTACCACGGCTCGTCCATCTTCAACGCGACAGGTACCTGTTATTTGCGGAAACTCCTGAGAGAGCGCGTCCGCAAGCGGTCTTGGCGTGACGCCATACTGTTTCAAACCATCCCTGTTAGCAAAAAACGTGGCGAGGTACACTTCGTTTTTCTTAACGTGAAACTGATCAATACTTTTATCAAACTCAAGGAACGTATATACGATCAGGGTAACGCCGATGGCTACAGCTAAACCGAATACGTTTATGAAAGATGTCAGCGGACTCTTGCCCAGATTTCGCATTGAAACCTTGAAATAATTTTTGAACATAGGATATTGGTTTACGGCTATTGTCTGTTGGCTCACATTTTTCAGCAGCACAGGACGCAGGAGGCGTACAGTTTCCCAGTAGTAGCTCCATTTCGCAGCGCGATGCGACCCGCTCTCAACAGAGTCTTGAAAGAGTTCTTCCAGATCACCTTCAATTTCCTCATGATACTGTTTCTTGAGAAAGAACTTCAGAATTTTAAGCGGCCATTGGGGAG
>DASUTP010000240.1:0-2989 GCA_036374515.1 Chryseolinea sp.
TGATGCAGCCTAACGCATTAAGTCCGGTGCCAGCCTACCTTGGACGGATCGAAAGCGTCAGTCTGGAGGGGTCTGATTCAAAATTTGAAGCACTTTCCAAAAAAGTCATTCAGCAGCTGATTGCAAAAACAGATGTCGACCTTGATCGCACAATTTTCATTCTTTCCACTACGAAGGGTAATATTGGTTTCCTGGAAGAAGGACGCAGCGACGATCCGCGAATTCATTTACATGAGACAGCCGCCTATCTGGCCAATTGTTTTGGCTTTAAGAAACATATGGTGGTTTCCAATGCATGCATATCCGGTGTGATGGCATTGCTGGTGGGAAAGCGCATGATTGAGTCTGAACATTTCGATCACGCCATGGTCGTCGGCGCTGATGTGCTTAGCCAGTTTATTATCTCGGGTTTTCAAAGTTTGCAGGCATTGAGTCCTGAACAATGCCGGCCATTTGATGCCGGGCGCAAAGGAATTAATCTTGGAGAATGTGCGGCAGGCGTGCTGCTTTCAAGTGAGCCAAATGCCACTGGAAACAAGGAGAATGTATGGATTGCCGGTGGCGGGTTGAGCAATGATGCAAATCACATTTCGGGCCCGTCGCGGACCGGCGAAGAATTAGGCTTTGCTATTGGCCAGGCATTGGAAGAAGCGGGCATCGGTGCGGGCGACGTCGACTTTATATCTGCCCACGGTACGGCTACCCTGTATAACGATGAGATGGAAGCCAAGGCATTCCACCTGATGAATTTAGGCGAAACACCTCTAAATAGTTTCAAGGGATATTATGGTCATACGCTCGGTGCGGCCGGAATTCTTGAAACCATCCTGAGCGTGCATAGCCTTAAAGAAGATGAACTGATTCCGTCTGCCGGTTTTGAATCGTGTGGCGTCACCAAAGCAGTTAATGTTATCAAGAAAAAGGAATCACGAGTATTAAAAACGTGTCTCAAAACAGCATCCGGATTTGGCGGATGCAATGCCGCAATAATTTTACAAAAGGAATAATTTGACAACATGAATTTTTTTGAAAAGGAAAAGCTTACAGCGTTACAAGCAAAAGAAGAAGCCCAATGGATCACTTTCGCGCCCTTCGTTTTTCAGGCTACCCGGGTGCTCCGAGACAGTGGAATTTTATCGCTGGTGGAATCTCACCGCGAAGGGATTTCCCTCGAGGATGTTACAAAACAAATTAAGCTACCTGCCTATGGGATACGCGTGTTGATGGAAGCGGGCCTTGGAATAGGCTTATTGATTTTAAAGGATGACAAATATAAAATTACAAAAACAACATACTTCATTCTTCACGATGAACTTACGAAGGTGAATATGGATTTTACCCACGATGTGTGCTATAATGGAATGTATTTTTTGGAAGAAAGTATTAAGAACCAAAAACCCGAAGGCTTGAAAGTTTTTGGGAAATGGAATACAATTTACGAGGCACTGTCGACAAACCTTCCCGAACGGGCGAAAACGAGCTGGTTTTCATTCGATCATTTTTATTCGGATTACGCGTTTCCCGAAGCGCTGCCCCATGTCTATGCTTTTAAGCCGAAAAAATTGCTGGACATTGGAGGGAATACGGGAAAATGGTCTATGCAAAGTTTTGAGTTTGATCCTGATGTAAAAATTACCATCATGGATCTACCCGGATATGTGGAGACAGCAAAAGAACAGATTCAAAAGAAGGGTTTTGGAGATCGTATCTCATTTTATCCGACCAACATCCTGGACGAATCCCAAAAATTTCCATCCGGCTTTGATGCAATTTGGATGAGTCAGTTCTTAGATTGCTTTTCGGACGATGAAATTGTTTCAATCCTCAAGCGTTGCAAAAAAGCGCTTAATCCTGACGGGCACGTTTTCATCCTCGAGACATTTTGGGATCGTCAGCGATTTGAAGCTTCGGCGTTTTCGCTGCAGCAAACATCTTTATATTTTACCGTCATGGCGAACGGCAATAGCCAGATGTATGACTCAAAGGTATTTATTCGCCTCGTGCAAAGAGCAGGATTTGAAGTGATCGACCAAAAGGATTATATCGGCGTGAGTCACACATTATTGGTTTGTAAATAGGGATGAAAGATATTCAACGTCAAAGGATTTTAAAAACTTAAGAGTGAAATGAGCGAAATGATTGATGTATTAATAATTGGCGCCGGGCCTGCGGGATCCGTTTCTGCTTCGATGCTTCATCAGGCAGGCTTTTCTGTGAGAGTGGTAGAGCGGGAAAAGTTTCCTCGCTTTGTAATTGGCGAAAGTTTATTGCCGCGCTGCATGGAGGTTCTCGACGATGCGAAATTCCTTGACGCGATAAAGGCCAAAAAATTTCAGGAGAAATTCGGCGCAAAATTCATGAAGGGAGATAAAGTCTCCGATTTTAATTTTTCGGATCAATTTTCCAACGGCTGGACGTGGACATGGCAGGTGCAACGCGCCGAATTTGATCTTACACTGATCACGGAAGTTGAAAAGATGGGCGTTCCTGTGAATTTTGAAACAACCGTTACGGCAGTAGAATTTTTTGATGATGAAAGCTCCTCCACCACTGTGCAACGCAAAGATGGCACGGTTGAAAAAATTTCGGCCCGGTACATTGTTGATGCCAGCGGGTATGGCAGGGTGATTCCACGATTGTTTAATTTGGACAAACCTTCTAATCTGGATCCGCGAAAGGCCGTGTTTGCACACGTTCAGGATGTGCACAGGAATGATCATGATGAGCCCAACCGCATCATCGCCGTGATGTATGCTCCGGGGGTGTGGACGTGGATTATTCCTTTCTCGACAGGTGTTACTTCACTGGGGTTTGTAGGCGGATACGACTATTTCGCTACACTGCCGTCGGATCTCTCTGAACAATTTAGAATTTTTATCAACGGAAACGCATACCTTAAAAAGCGGTTCGGCGATGTCGACTGGGTCTTTGAACCAAGAAAGCTTGAAGCATGGTCGGCAACGACGGATAAATTTTACGGTAAAGGGTT
>DASUTP010000241.1:0-6295 GCA_036374515.1 Chryseolinea sp.
GAGAAGCGATGATAGCCGCCACGTTCCTGACTCCTTGCGAGTTTTTTAGCGACGCTCCTCCAAATTTAAATACTTTCATTTACGTTGATCTAAATTGTTTTAAAACTAACTTGTAGTAAGTCAGAAAAGCATGCAAAGATCAATCAATAAAGCTAATGCGGCAAGTATTGAATCTTCAAGGATTGCGCAGTCGATCGGGTTAGCACTCGACCGGTTTATAAAAAATAATCAGGATCAGTTTCAATACGCAAGTGGGGAGCTCTCGCAACTTCTCAGGGATATTGCCCTGGCATCTAAGGTCGTAAACCGTGAAGTGAACAAGGCGGGATTAATTGATATCATGGGTTCAATGGGCACGCAAAACATGGCTGGCGACAATCAGCAAAAGCTTGACGTATTAGCAAATATCCGGTTCACGCGCGCACTTGCAAAAGGTGGTGAAGTATGCGCTCTGGTCTCCGAGGAATCCGAAACGTTCGTCGATCTTAACAATGATGGAAAGTACGTGATCGCAATAGACCCGCTAGATGGTTCATCCAACATTGATGTAAATGTTTCTATCGGAACTATTTTTTCGATTTATCGGCGAAAGACGCAGGCGGGCACGCCCATTCAAACCGTTGACATTTTGCAGCGGGGGGCCGAGCAGGTAGCAGCGGGATATGTTTTGTATGGATCTTCCACCATGCTGGTTTACACGACGGGTCACGGTGTTAATGGATTTACGTATGAGCCGTCGCTGGGAGAGTATTTTTTATCTCATCCCGATTTGAAAATGCCTTTGGATGGAAAGATATATTCGATCAACGAAGGATCCGCTGCTTCTTTTTCACCCAGTGTTCGTCAATATATTCAGTATTGCAAGGACCAGAATTATACTGCGCGGTATATCGGATCCCTTGTTGCAGACTTTCACCGAAACATGCTGAAGGGTGGAATTTACATTTACCCTGCAACGTCGAAAGATCCAAACGGAAAATTAAGATTGATGTATGAATGCAATGCGCTTGCTTTTATTGCGGAACAGGCAGGTGGCAGTGCCAGCGACGGAAAATGCCGGATCCTCGATATTGAGCTGAAAGATTTACATCAACGGACGGCCTTTTTTGTCGGATCCAAAAATATGGTTCAAAAAGCCCAAAGCTTCGGCTGATGGGCGCCGTACTCTACTGTTTTTCCTCTTTTGACTCCGGTTTGTCCTTCAACAGTTCCGGTGCATATTTTAAGATTGTGTCATACCATCTCACCAGTTTTTTTATGTCTGATGTGTACACGCGATTTTCATCGTAGGTTGGAAGCACTGCTTTCATAAACGACTTCAGTTCTTCTGAATCTGAATTGCCGTCAACACCCAGGTCGTCTCCGAAGTCAGCATTTATTTTTTTTAACACGTCCTCCAGGGGAACCGTGCCTTCCTTTGTGGTGGTATAGATCGAAATCTCGTGAAGTAACGACAATCGATGCGACGTTGTCGCCACTAACTTCGTTTTTGCCTCGTCCATCGACTCGAGAATCACTCCCGACTTGGTGGGTGCAACTACTTTAAAAAGGCCTCCTTTTCCACTTACTGATGCTATTTCGGCTAAAGTCATAAAGCGCATTTATTGAGCGGGCAAAGCTAACGCAATTGTCTGCAAAAGTGCAACCTATTTTTTGTTGTTGATCAGCGGTTTTTTCAAGAGGATGCTTGCAGACAATTCATTTCTACCACCAAAGCTTTGGAAATCTGTCATCGTGAAAAGAACGTTAGCCGGTTATTTCTTTCTAGCAAACTCAGCTTTCAGTTCGTCGATCAGATCTAAAACTTCTTCCTTGCCGTTTTTCTTTTCTGCGGACGTGAGAATCATGGTCGGTAGTTCCTCCCACCGTGTGAGCAAGGTATTTTGATAGTTCGTAATATTTTTCTGAAGTTCGTTTTGTTTAAGCTTGTCAATCTTTGTAAAAAGAATCGCCAGGGGTATGTTTTTGCCCCCAGCCCATTCGATAAAGTCGAGGTCTATTGCCTGGGGTGGCAACCTCGAATCGATCAACACAAACAGACACGTGAGGTTTTCGCGATGCAGGACATAATTTTCAATCATCTTACCAAAACCTGCGCGTGTACTTTTACTAACGCTTGCGTAGCCATAGCCCGGCAGGTCGACAAGGTACCATGACGAATTTATAAGGAAATGGTTGATCGTTTGAGTTTTGCCAGGCGTTACAGATGTCTTTGCAAGCTTTCTGGAATTGGTCAGCATATTTATCAAAGACGATTTTCCCACATTCGATCTTCCAATGAAAGCGAACTCTGGTTTATCGGGAGCAGGACATTTCGTTATATCAGCATAGCTGCTTATAAATTCCGCCGTGAGGATTTTCATTTATTAAAGTGATGATTGAAGGCCAAAATACTAATAATGTAAGAATCGTGTGCCTTATGAATCGTTTTTAATGGTTCCAAATCCGGGCTTTTTCCTACCTTGGGGATGTATTTAAGCTATTTTTTTAGAGTGTTGGTAAATTTTTTAAACAATGAACAGTATCCAAAGAGTACTGATTTTTTTAGCTCTTTTATTGCCTTTTTTTTCAACCCCTAGTTACAGTCAGCAAGATCCGAAAGAAATTGCAAGGCAATACATGGAGCAGGCTGAATTAATCATGGCTGAAACGAAAGCTATGGACGACGCACGCGAGCTTATGGTTACTGCCGCCGACCAGGATACGACCTTCATAAAAGCTAACTATGACGCTGGACGCATGCACTTACTTACCGTTGGTAAAGACCGTGCTGTGAAATATTTTATGCGTGTTTATCGCCAGGATCCGGCATACCGTTTCGACATCGAATATCTGATCGGACGCAGTTATCAGTATGGAGAAGAGTTCGACAAGGCTTTGGAATATTATAACCTGTACAAGAAAAAACTTGCAGGTAAATCTAATTATCAGGGAAAGGATAAGGTTGACCTCGCAACAGTCGACCGTGCAATTTTTGAATGCGAAAATGGCAAGGAGTTCGTTTCGCATCCGTATGAGTTTTCCATTGTCAACATCGGTCGGGAAATCAATTCTGAATTTGAAGACTATGCGCCCGTGCTCAATGAAGCCGAGGATGAAATCGTCTTCACTACGCGCCGCCGGGAAGACAACTTGAACGAGAACGTGTTTGAGGACAACAAACCCTATGAAGATATTTTTATCGCGAAAAAAACCGGGGGTGCCTGGGCATTTGCCAAAAACATCGGCGCAGTTGTAAACACGCCTTATCACGAGTCCAGTGTTGCGTTGTCAGCAGATGGTAATACGCTTTTTATTTTTAACGATGAGGGTGGTGGCGATATTTTTTACAGCGAACGGCAGCCAGGGGGTGAATTTGCAGCGAAGATACCGCTGCCGGGGATCATCAATTCAAGTTTTGAAGAAAAATCAATTTCTATTTCCAAGGATGAAAAAACCTTGTACTTCTCAAGCAACCGTCCAGGAGGTTTTGGAGGATTGGATATTTATCGTGCCACCAAGGATTCGAAGGGCGAGTGGACAAATGTTAAAAACCTGGGACCGAAGATCAACACCGACATGGATGACGATGGACTGTTCATAGATTATGATGGTGTTACGCTTTATTTCAGCAGCAAAGGACGCAAGGGGATGGGCGGTTATGATGTATTCAAGGCAACATTGGATCCCCAAACAAATGAATGGAGCGAACCTACAAACTTGGGATACCCTATCAATACTCCCGATGACGATATTTATTTTGTCGCGACGAAAGATGGAAAGCGCGCCTACTACTCTTCCGTTCGGGAAGATGGAATGGGTTACACGGATATCTATATGATTACCATTCCCGAAGGGCTTAAGGATGCGGCTCCAACCGTCGCCAAACCGCCGGTCGTTGTTAATACACCAGAGGACACAACGGCTACGACACCTGTTGTAGTGACGCCTGTGAAGGGCAAAACGGGATTACAACCTTTGAAATACTTAGTGAGCGTTGTGGATGCTGCCGATCAGGAAACGCCCTTGCCGGCAAAGATCAAATTGGTCGGCGCAAGGGACAATGTGATAGTGCCTTTTACGCCGCTTGGCGATGGCGTATTCGAGTTTAACATCACTAACGCGCAACCTAAAGACTACCGCCTTTCGGTCGAGGTGGCGGGATATGTTTTTCAAAATCTAAACGTAAAACTTCAGGGTGCATCCACTGAGGAAAAAACCGTTTCACGTAAAGTGGCGATGCGTAAACTCGCCGCCGGGGTAACATCGATTTTAAGGAATATCTATTTCGATTTTGATAAAGCAACCTTCAAAACAGAGTCGTACACCGAGCTCAACAAACTGGAATCGATGCTGAGCCAAAATCAAAATATTGTCATGGAAATTTCAGGGCACACCGATGCTATAGGGACCAAGGAATACAATCAGTATCTGTCGCTGAGAAGAGCTCAGGCTGTCAAGGAGTACCTCACAAAGAAGGGAATTAATACCCGCCGCATTAAAGCCAAAGGGTACGGAAAGTCCAAACCACTGGCCAGCAATGACGACGAGAATGGCGGAAGAGAGCTGAACCGGCGGGTGGAATTCAAAATACTGGAAAACTGATCTTCGGCTATCAACATTTATTTCTACGACGCTGACACGATATTTTCTTGCTTAGAAACGGCTTCAATTTCTTTTGTACGGCAAACCAGTTACCTTCGGGCTTTGTTTAAAGGCTAGCCCGACGGAAATGGATGTAGTTCCCTATAAAGAAACGCTTTCAAAAAAAGATCAGGTCGCGAAGATGTTCAACAACATCAGCCGCCGCTATGATTTTCTGAATCAGTTATTAAGCCTTGGCGTTGACAAGATTTGGAGAAAAAAGGCGATCCAAGCGTTAAGGGGATTGCAGCCTCAGCAAATTTTGGACGTCGCTACAGGCACGGGGGAGTTTGCGCTGGAAGCGCTTAGACTAAACCCGCAAAAGGTTGTTGGGATCGATATTTCGGAAGGAATGCTGGAAATCGGCCGTAAAAAAGTTTTGGCGAAGCACCTGCAATCAAAAATCGAGCTGGTCAGGGGAGATTCAGAAAATATTCCCTTTGAGGAAAATAAATTCGATGCCGTGACCGTTGCATTTGGTGTGCGGAACTTTGAAAACCTGAAACGGGGACTTGCAGAAATCTTGCGCGTTTTAAAGCCGGGCGGAATGCTTGTTATACTTGAATTTTCAAAACCCTCAAAATTTCCGTTCAAACAGGTTTATAACTTCTACTTTAGATTTATTCTGCCAAAGATCGGATCAATAGTATCGAAAGATAAAGCAGCTTATACATATTTGCCTAAGTCTGTCGAAGCTTTCCCTGATGGCGAAGATTTTCTTCACATCTTGCAAGATGTTGGATTTAAAAATACCCAATGCAGTTCGCTAACGTTTGGAATAAGCTCAATTTACATCGGTACAAAGTAATCGCGGCAGCGATATTGATGCTATGTGCTTTGCAAAGCGAAGCGCAGAAAACGCGATGGGTTGAAAAGAACAATCCCAACTACGATAATCGTAAGTTAACATACGGCTTCCTGATAGGGATTCACTCATCCATCTATCAAATTCAATATTCGGACATGTTCGTAACGCCGGCACTCGATACCGTATCGGCGGTATTGCCAAGCTGGTCGTCTGGATTTTCGCTTGGGTTTATCGTCAATTACCGGCTGACGGAATTTTTGGACCTGCGCCTTACCCCTGAGGTTGCTTTTTATGAGAACAAAGTCCGATATCAGTTTACAAACGATCCCCCCGTCGATGAATCGGTGGAAAATACAATTGTGGAATTCCCGATCCTGTTAAAATACAAGTCCGAACGACGCGGCAATATCCGGATGTATATGGTTGGAGGTGTAAAGCCTGGCATCGAAGCCTCGGGCAAAAAAAACGTTGACCAGACCAAACCAACGCTGGAGATAAAGGAAACGCATCTTAACCTTGAGGCCGGCTTTGGGTTTGATTTGTACTACCCGTTATTCAAATTTTCGCCTGAGATCAGATTTTCGCGTGGCATGCTCAATATGCTGGGAAATACTACAAACGAATTCGGCCAGCCCCTTCAACGGGTGAACACCAATACCATTACACTATACCTTCTGTTTCAATAACTGTTGCACTTTCGCCAGAGTTTCAGTAATCTTCGTCATGACTGGACGAATCGTTTTTATAACCGGTGCTACCTCCGGGATTGGTGAAGCAACTGCAAGGCTTTTGGCGCACCACAAGTTCAATCTTATTCTATGCGGAAGACGCAAGGACCGATTGGAAAAGCTTCAGGCCGAACTC
>DASUTP010000242.1:0-3114 GCA_036374515.1 Chryseolinea sp.
TACGCGGAGTTTGTCGCATATTACAATCTTTGTATTTTTGATCATGAGCTTCCCAGACTTTCACACGCAACATGTTTTTATTGCAGATGACGATGAAGATGACCGTTTGCTTTTCCAGGAAGTTGTAAGAGAGCTGCCTTACCTGGTGCATCTTTCGACTGCAAGAGATGGTGAAGAAACACTGGAAACCCTTAAGAAAATGGATCAGTTGCCAGATGTATTATTTCTGGATTTGAATATGCCCATTAAAAATGGCATTGAATGCCTTAGCGAAATAAAACAAAGCGTAAAGCTTCAATTCCTTCCCGTGGTTATTTTCTCTACATCCTCGTATCCAAGCAACATTGATAAGGTTTATGAAGCCGGTGCACATTTATACATACGTAAACCCAATGATTTCTTTAGTTTCAAAAAGTCGATACAATACGTTTTTGCCATTAATTGGAAGGAAAAATTTGCACAACCGCCGCGTGCCGAATTTGTTCTAACGGTATGACCGGGGATTGCCGGCAATTATCTCACAGAGGGTAGTATAGATCATTCGTCGATGGGTTGGAAATGAAATTTCCTAGAAGTCAGGTGTTTTGGCCAGATCCTCTTCAGCGCGCTGTATAGCTTGACGAAAGGATAAATTAGCGGATACAAAAAAAGAATAATTACCCATGACGTCAAAAAAAGAAAATTCCACTTTAGCAACCTGCGTAGAGCAATGAAATACATAAATGAAAAATTCTTGACAATGGCCAGCAGCCAGTAGTTAAAACCAAAGAAAGCCTGCACCCAAAAAATCATAAGCTCACGCCCAAGCAAAAGGGGTTTTGACCTGAATGCTTTCTTCCGATGATACAAATGCATGTAAAACATATAGATGAAATACCTGATCGGGTTATCATCGAATAGCCTGGGCTGTACTTCTTTTTGAGGACCTGTAATGAGTGTATCGGCGCAGAAATATGCGTCGTGCGTTTGCAGAATCTCCATCCAGAAATCAACATCTGCATAGAACCCATACTTTTTTTTGAAGTATCCTTTTTGTTCGAACAATTCCTTTTTTACCATCACTTCTCCGTAAACAGGAGACGAGAACCGCCAACATCTGAAATATACCTCCTTCAGTAAATGATCCTTCTCAACTATACCTTCGTTGAATCGCGAGTAGTCAAAAATATCCGATCCGAGAAGTTTTTCTTCTGCGTCGGTTACCCCAACAGTATTAAACACAAACCCGACTGACTCATTTTCGGAAATCGCCTTATACCATTGTTCAATAAGATCCTTTCTGAACCTATCACCATCATGCAAAATTGCTATGTAGGGATATTGTGCCTTCTTTATACCGAAGTTGCAATTCGCTGGCATTCGCATATTACTCTTGTGACGGTAATATTTTATTCGCCCATCTTTTTCAACAAATTCGCTGCAAATATCCTCGGTAGCATCTGTTGAACAATCATCACAAATGATCAACTCAAAATCCTTAAACGTCTGGTCTAAAATATCCTGAATAGACAGCTTTAACCGTTCGGCCCGATTATATGTAACTAAAACTATACTTACCACGATATTATTTTCGTTTATCGATGACCAAAAATTGTTTACCTAGTCACAGCGTTGCATATAGGGTATTTTTTTGAGACAAAAAAATTATTTTTCTGGTAGTTCCACATTAAGTCGCTTAACTGACTGTGGCATTTTTTTGTTAAAGCAAGCCCAATGCTACTGCCCTCTAACAACATGTCATGGGAAGAAAAGTTATGAGGCTATGCCTAAAAATTACCGTTAACGTTTCCGAACGAACAAAATGATCATATTCCTATTGTGGGAGTTTAAACGAAATACTGAAGGTTGTACCCTCGCCTAAAGTACTTTGCACGTCGATATCAGCGTCGTGGCTGTTCAATATGTTTTTTGTAGAAGTGAGGCCTAAACCCATTCCGCCGGGCTTATCGGTATAAAATGGATCAAATAATTTCTCGATGTCTTCGGAGGCGATACCCTTGCCATTGTCACTAATAACGGTCACGACACATCCGTTTCGTTGTTCAGCGCTCACTTTCAAAACACCGGTGCCCGGCTGCATAGCTTCCAGTCCGTTGATGATGATATTAAGCAAGGCAATCTTTATTTTTTCGCGATCCAGCAGAACCCTGGGGAGTTCACCCGGCAGATTTTTTTCGAGCTTAATTTGATTGAGATTGATACGGTCGATCGACAACGCCAACGTTTGCTCTAGAATGTCTGTAACTGGTGTCAGTTCCAGATTTAATTCCCTGGGTTTGGAAGAACTGAGCATTTCGCTAATTAGTTGCTCAATACGATTTGCGTTTCTCTCAATGATCTCACAATACAATTTAACGTCTGGGTTATCTGCCGGCATTTCCTCTTTTAGCTGATCAAACGCCAGTGTCAAATTAGTCAAGGGGTTTCTGACTTCATGCGCTATCGTTCGGGCAATCTTCCCTGTCATGGACAGACGCTCGGCGATAAGCATATCTTTTTCGGCTTTTTTACGCATTGTCTGATCATGAATTATGCCCTGATAACAGCAGAACTCCGACAATTGATCGGGAATAAATACACGGTTGACAAGACACGCTTTTTTGATATTGTTCTTGTTAAGAAGCGATACATCGAAGCCGCGGATCTGTTGGTTTTCGATTAGTGTTGCGTAGAACTCTGCGTAGTCTTGCTCATCTGCGAAAAGATCTTTTATTTTTAATCTCAAAGCGTCCTGCTTAGTGTACTGGAAGAAGTTCAAGAAAGATTCATTAACGTCAACCAGCTTTAGATGCTCGTTGGCCAGAAATATGGGATCCATTGATCGCTCAAAAAGGGAACGATATCTTTTTTCCTTTTCGTCAAGTTCGCGTATCACCTTTGCCTGACTAAGCGAATAGCGGATGCTGCGCTCCAAAATAGAACCATTCAATTCAGTTTTGACAAGGTAATCTGCCGCACCAAACCGAGTGGCATCCAGATCCACCTTTAGATCGCCCTGTCCGGTCAGTAAAATGCTGGGAGTAATTACCCCCTTTTGCTGCGCAAACTTGATGAGGTCCAATCCCGTCTCGCTCCCCAACCGATAATCGATAAGAAAAACATCATGGCTACCTA
>DASUTP010000243.1:0-2887 GCA_036374515.1 Chryseolinea sp.
AAAGAAGACGAACTAAGGGAGACATTGATGGAATACAAAGCGGCAAGAGGCAAACAAAAAATAATGGGCCATACGTTGTTTTCGCTCCCTCAGCGATTAAGTCATCGTCTCTGCGCGCTGGCCGAAATAGATGAAACAAAAGTTTGGGCGGAGTTGTCGCAAAAGAAGATCAATAAGCTCGTGGAGTTTTTAATACGTTGTCCTTTTCATATAAAAGGAAAAACAACCTTTAAGGATGAGTTCGTGACCTGCGGCGGCGTTGACCTGAAGGAAGTGGATCTTGACACCATGCGTAGCAAAATAAATGAAAACGTATTCTTTGCCGGCGAAGTATTAGACATCGACGGCGAGACGGGGGGCTTCAATTTTCAAAGTGCCTGGAGCACGGCATACCTTGCGGCGGAAGGAATTACGTCTTCATTACAAAACCGGCGATAGCTGGGCGCCCGCTTCCGTAACGGCCAGGGTCATGACAGAGCCATGTATCCATGCGAGATTTGGATTTTCATGCCCTACGGGAAATTTAAACGCAACTGGAAAGTTCTTTTGAATTTTGCTTACGACGATCTCTTCCACCGTTTCTCCAAACGGCAGCTCAGGATCCTTGATGTCGGTCATGTGTCCGATGACCATGCCCGCCAGGTTATCGAGTTTGCCAGCACGTTTGAGATGCATCAGCATGCGATCGATCTTGTATTTATATTCGTCAATCTCCTCCAGCACGAGGATTTTGCCTTCTGTGTCGGGATCCGAGGATGTTCCGATCGAATCGGCGATCAGTGATAAATTGCCGCCAACGACCGGCGCGGTGACGCTGCCGACATGATTTCCTGGAAACGCACGTGCGGCCACGACGTCCCGCTCCCCAAACAGACATCGCCTTAAACTTTCTACAGATGACGCAGCTTCCGGATTGGAAAAAAGCAAAGGCATGGTTCCGTGAATACTTTTTACGCCCTCGTTAAACAGCTTTAGATGGATCGCCGTGACATCGCTAAACCCAACGACCCACTTGGGGTTGCTAATCAATGAAGAAAAATCCAATGCGTCGATAATTCGAGTTGTACCATAGCCACCCCGTGCACATACTATTGCTTTGATCCCCGGGTCGTTTAGCATCTCCTGGAAATCGGAAATCCTTTGTAGGTCGGATCCCCCGAGGTAGTTATGAGCATTGCTATAGAGGTTTGGGCCGGCAGCAACCTCCAACCCCCACGAAGAAAGGGTTTCCACGGCATATTCGATATTCCTGACGCTTACCTTTCGGCCTGTCGCAGCGATTCCGATCCTGTCACCGGGTTTTAAGAATGGTGGCGTTATCATTCTATAAAAGTAATGCGATTTCCTCAGTTGTGGTTACAAACAAAAAAGCCTTCTTGTAGGAAGGCTTTTCTTTATGCAGTATTTGATAATTATTTAGGTGGTGCTGCAGGAGGTGTCGCAGGCTTGGGTGTTACGCCGAGTTTCTTAAGCACAAGATCAGACACATCCATTTTTTCGTCGCCGTAAAGAATTACGTCCAATCCACCGATTTGCTGACTAAGAATAAACGTAAAACCATTTTCTTTTGCCACGTCCTCGATCGCCTTTCCTACCTTTTTGAAAACGGGTTCCATCAGCTGATTCTGCTTGGTTTGCACGGTCGTCTGCGCGTCTTGTTGAAGCTTTTCAATATTTTGCTGCATTTGCACAAGCTCACGTTCGGTGTTAGCCCTCACAGCATCGATCATGGTATTTAAATTAGCTTGATAATCCTGGAGCTTCTTCTGATAGTCTTGATACTTGGCATCAATTTGATTCTTGAGCTGAGTTTGTACGGATTTGAGTTCCGTATCGATTTGTTTCTGCTCGGGCATTTGTCCGAAAATATAATCCACGTCAGCGTAGCCAACCTTAACCGAGGCAGTTTGTGCATGGGATACAAATGCCAGAAATCCCATCACCGCAAGCAAAACAAGTTTTCTCATCTCTTAATTCAAATTTAGTTTTTAATCTTATCATTCGGGTCTCCTAAACCCAATTGGTCCAATACAAAGTCGGTATAGTCGTGTCTGGGGTCTGTATAAATCATCACCAATTCGCCAGCCTTGTCAAACATGATCGCGAGGCTATTTTCCTTGCATACTTTATCTACAGCGTCCCAAACTTTATCCTGAATAGGCTTTATCAGTTCCTGCTTTTTTAAGAAAAACAATCCGCCAAAGCCGAATACTTTCTTCTGGTACTCCTTCATTTCAGCCTCCTTCTTCTGAATAGCATCGATACGCTCTTTCTTCATTTCCTCTGTCAGCAAAACTTGTTCTGCCTGAAGAGCGGCGTACATGCCTTCAATTTTCTTCTGCATATCCTGTACCTCTTTCTCCCACGCTTGAGAAAGCTGATTGATCTCATCCTGCGCCTTTTTATAATCGGGCATCTTATTCAGTATGAAATCAGTGTCAATGTACCCGAACCTCTGAGCGTTGACAAAATTCAGGCCGAAAATGAGAAAAAATATTGTAATAAAATAAAATCTCATATTATCTGATTTGGTTACCGATAGTAAAGTGGAATTGCGATCCGCTCACATCTGTAGTTCCTGGCACCCTATCAAATCCATAAGCCCAATTTAGCCCAATTAACCCAAATGCTGGCATAAAAATTCACGCCCCGAGTCCAGCCGATTTATAAAGCTTGAAAGGATCGAAATTTTCGTATGTACCCCAGTTATTTCCCGCCTCCGTGAATAAAAACCCATAAATAGTGGCAGCATTGCCGGTAGTTACGGGATATCGCAACTCGAGGCCGATCTTTTCATAAACAATACCGCCTTGTTGCGACGTGCTGTTACCCACCTGATAAGATGGCGGCGTTATTTGGTTATCCTGGTAACCACGGAGACCAATTA
>DASUTP010000244.1:0-11955 GCA_036374515.1 Chryseolinea sp.
TTCCACTGGCAGATCGATTGGCTGAATATTTCAATGAAAAAGATTTCTTTAGCGGTAAATTGTCCATCGTCACATTGCGAACGTTATCACGTTACGTTTACATGAAACTGAAATAATCTTATGAGCACAAAAGAAAAAACCCGCTGCCCCTGGTGTTTAAAATTTGATGAATACATAGACTATCACGACAACGAATGGGGAAGACCGGTTCACGACGATCGGACGCATTTTGAGTTTTTGCTCCTGGAAGGAGCGCAAGCAGGACTAAGCTGGGCAACTGTGCTGAAGAAAAGGGAGGGGTATCGAAAGGCGTTTGCAGGTTTTGATCCCGTCAAGGTGAGTCGTTTTACCGAAGCCCGCATTGAAAAAATCCTGCAGGACCCCGGTATTATCAGGAATAAACTCAAGGTAAACGCAGCGGTAAACAATGCCAAACGGTTCCTTGAAGTCCAAAAGGAATTCAAGACCTTCAATGCCTATATCTGGTCTTTTGTCGGTAACAAGCCGATCATCAATAAATGGAAAAAAGTTTCTGAGGTCCCTGCAACGACAAAAGAATCCGACGCGCTCAGCAAAGACTTAATCAAACGTGGGTTTAAGTTTGTGGGCAGCACGGTAATGTATGCTCACATGCAGGCCTGTGGACTTGTAAATGATCACCTCGTCGACTGCTGGAAGTACAAAAAACCTTGATAAACATATCGACATCGTTTGCTCATTGCGCCATTGACCGAATGACGTCCTTTTTCGCGAGATGAATGTTCCATATACCCTCCACGCGAACGGCACCATCGGGTAGTGCCGAAACCTTGGGCCTTGTATAAATCAGGGAGTCATAGTTTTCGGTCTTGGCGCCTACGTGCAGCTTTTGAATGTTGTCTTGAACGGCGCCGGTTTCTGCCCCCGCTACATACGCTTCAATGAGTTGATTTTCTACCTCAAGGGCGTTGGAGCCCCCTGGCTTCAGCAAGTGAATGCTGACATGATAAACCCGTTCCAGGGAATCTATTGCCGAATCCCCGAAAGCATCCCCCTCCATGGCCTGGTAGATCATTCGTCCCTGCTCCAGCGAGGCGGTTACGATCTCCGCGTCACTAAGCTTTATTATTTTTTGGTCTTCCATGCCTTCATGCAGTTTTTTTCTTTGCTCATCGGATAACGATCCGCCACACGCCATTAACAAAACCGTGAATGTTAGGAAAGAGAGATTTTTCATAACGGCAAAGGTCTTTGCCTTCCCTTACAAATCCAAGTAATCCAATTGTAAAGACTCGCCATCCTGGAGAGAGACTTTTTATTAACTTTGACGGTCATTTTTAGCTATGATTGAAAAATTAGAGGAATTAAAACTTCGGTTTGAGGAAGTAGGTCAGCTGCTGATGCAGCCTGAAACTGTTAAGGACATCAAGAAGTTCTCGCAACTCAACAAGGAATACAAGGATCTCGAAAAGATCGTCAGCAAATACAATCAGTTCAGGGACGCCAACAATCATCTCCAGCAGGCTAAAGAAGTTCTTCAGAAAGAGAAGGATGAGGAAATGAGGGAGATGGCAAAGATGGAAATCGATGAGCTTGAGCCGAAGATTGAAAAATTTGAGTCAGAATTAAAAGAGCTTTTGATTCCGAAGGATCCTAACGACGACAAAAATGTTATGCTCGAGATCAGGGCTGGAACGGGTGGCGATGAGGCCGCGATTTTTGCAGGTGACCTTTGGCGCATGTATCAGCGTTTTTGCGAGCGGCGCGGCTTAAAAATGTCGGTACTGGACGTTACTGAAGGAACCGCCGGGGGATACAAAGAAGTTATCTGTAGCGTCGCCGGAGAGGGGGTCTACGGATTGTTGAAATTTGAATCCGGCGTGCACAGGGTCCAGCGTGTCCCCGCCACTGAGCAAATGGGCCGGGTACACACTTCAGCGGCATCGGTTGTTGTGATGCCCGAAGTCGAAGACGTGGCGATAGAAATAAATCCTGCGGACCTCGAATATCAGACCGCGCGGTCCAGC
Source organism: Chryseolinea sp. (assembly GCA_036374515.1). Classification (GTDB taxonomy): domain Bacteria; phylum Bacteroidota; class Bacteroidia; order Cytophagales; family Cyclobacteriaceae; genus Chryseolinea. The sequence goes on from DASUTP010000244.1 coordinate 2,007, forward strand.
GGCGCGGGCGGACAAAATGTTAACAAGGTTGAGACCAAGGTACAGCTTACCCATAAGCCTTCAGGTATCGTGATCACCTGTCAGATTGAACGCTCCCAACATGCAAATCGTGAGCGGGCGTTGCAAATGCTGAAAACAAAGCTTTATGAAATTGAATTGGAAAAACAGCAGTCCGAAATAGGTGCGACCCGAAAATCAATCGTTCGGACGGGCGACCGGTCGGAGAAGATCCGGACCTACAACTATCCTCAAAGCCGGGTTACAGACCATAGAATCGGCTATACGCAGCACAATCTTCCGGCGATTATGAACGGCGACCTTGACAATTTCGTGGAACAGCTCCGAATCGCCGACAGCGCGGAACGCATGATGGAAGGCGTTTGATATTACCGGGTATCGCCCGGTGTTAATAAATTTACGTGTTTGAGATTTGATCAAACTTTGAATTAACTTTAACTAAATAAATAAAGTCATACTATGGGAAAATGGATCGGAATAGGAGTGCTGGTGATACTGGTGCTTTGGATTTTCAGTTCTTATAATGGGTTGGTAAAAAAGGACGAGGCCGTTAACAGTCAATGGGGAACCGTTGAAAGTCAGTATCAGCGAAGAATGGACTTAATTCCAAACCTGGTAAATACGGTTAAGGGATATGCGCAGTTTGAACAAGAGACCTTAACAAAGGTCATAGAGGCCCGGGCAAACGCGACGTCAGTTAAAATTGATCCCTCAAATCTAACTCCGGAAAAGCTTCAACAATTTCAACAGGCACAGGAAGGAGTAACATCCGCTTTGTCGCGACTATTGGTTGTCGTTGAAAAATATCCTGATCTTAAGGCCAACCAAAACTTCCTGGATTTACAGTCCCAGCTCGAAGGCACAGAAAACCGAATTGCTGTGGAACGGAAACGTTTTAACGATGTCGTCAATGACTACAATTCATCTGTGCGTCGGTTCCCTGGCGTTGTGGTAGCTAAAATTTCTGGCTTCGACCGCAGGGGATATTTTGAAGCTGCCCAAGGAGCGGAACAAGCCCCGACAGTAACCTTCTAAGATAAATACTCTCTGCTTGCAAAAAGAGAGAAGCCCTGCCATGGTGGCGGGGCTTTTTATTTTTCCTTGGATTCTGATCTGAAAGCCTAGAGCATAAACTATAAAGTACGCTTCACTTCGCGTTGCTCGTAGCTTTCAATCACATCGCCCTCTTTGATATCGTTAAATCCGTCAATGCCAATTCCGCAGTCAAATCCTGTCTTAACCTCGCTTGCGTCATCCTTGTGCCTCTTTAAGGAGCCGAGTTTACCGGCGTAGATCACAATACCATCCCGAATAAGGCGGATAGGGTTAGCGCGTTTGATTGATCCGTCTGTAACCATGCAGCCGGCGATCGTTCCGATCTTGGATATTTTAAATACCTCGCGCACTTCAGCGTTGCCGACAATCACTTCTTCCGTCTCCGGAGCAAGCATACCTTCCATGGCGGCCTTCACGTCATTGATCGCGTCGTAGATGATTGAATAAAGACGGATTTCAATTTCCTCATGGTCTGCTACACGCCTGGCGGGGCCTGAGGGCCGCACCTGGAATCCCAGGATAATTGCATCAGAGGCCGATGCAAGAAGTACATCGGATTCAGAAATTTGTCCGACGCCTTTATGGATAATAGCCACCTGAATTTCCTGGGTGGACAGTTTTAACAACGAGTCAGTCAAGGCTTCCACAGAACCATCCACATCTCCTTTCACGATCACATTCAGCTGCTTGAAATTTCCAATAGCCAACCGTCGTCCGATTTCATCGAGCGTGATATGCTTCTTGGTGCGGATACTTTGCTCGCGCAAAATTTGTCCACGCTTCGTCGCTATCTCGCGTGCCTCGCGGTCAGTATCGAGCACCATAACCTTTTCACCAGCCTGCGGGGCTCCATCAAGGCCTAATACAACGACAGGGGTAGACGGCCCTGCTTCGTTAATTCTTTTTCCCGTATCATCGAACATTGCCTTAACACGGCCATAGTTTGCTCCAGCCAAAAGTATATCACCTATCCGCAAAGTTCCGGTTTGTATCATTATCGTCGATACATAACCACGACCTTTGTCGAGCGAAGCCTCAATTACCGAACCCGTAGCATTCCTTTCGGGGTTCGCTCTGAGATTTAACAACTCAGCTTCCAACAAAACTTTCTCCAGCAGATTGTCAATACCCTGACCAGTTTTTGCGGAAATCTCCTGGCTTTGATATTTCCCACCCCACTCCTCAACAAGAATATTTATTTTGGAAAGCGATTCACGAACTTTTTCGGGATTCGCAGAAGGTTTATCAATTTTATTAATGGCGATGACGAGGGGTACGCCTGCCACCTGGGCGTGATTGATTGCCTCCTTAGTCTGAGGCATAACATCATCGTCGGCCGCCACCACGATGATTGCGATATCGGTAAGCTTCGCGCCACGGGCACGCATTGCAGTGAAGGCCTCGTGACCCGGTGTATCCAGGAAGGCGATCTTATGACCGCTCTTCGTCATTACATCGTACGCTCCAACGTGCTGTGTAATACCACCTGCTTCTGATGCCGTGACTTTAGTATTCCGGATGTAATCCAGCAACGATGTTTTTCCGTGATCAACGTGACCCATGATCGTTACGATGGGTGCGCGCGGCAGCAGATTTACTTCCTCGTCGACGTCTTCCTCCATGTCCAATTCTTCCTCGGCGGAAGTAAACTGCACCGCATAACCGAACTCATCGGCAATTACGGTGATGGCTTCAGCATCCAGACGCTGGTTAATGGAAACAAACATTCCCAGGCTCAGGCAGGTAGAAATAACGTCATTGACCGACACGTTCATCATTGACGCAAGGTCGTTGGCGGAAATAAACTCCGTTACCTTAAGCGTTTTGGACGCCTCCTGATCTTGAATCAATTGTTGCTCCTGGGCATCTACGTTTGCCTGACGTTTTTCTCGTCTGTACTTGGCACCGGTGCCCTTTTTGCTGCCACCGCTAAGCTTGGCTAAAGTTGCACGGATCTGATCCTGAATTTCTTTTTCCGTCGGTTCGGCCTTTTGAACGCGCGGAGGGGGAGAAGTTCTGCGCTGTTGTTGTTGTTGGGGCCGCGGGCCCTTTGGAGGACCGCCCTGCTGCCCACCCTGCGATTGTTGCCCTTGTTGATTTTCAAAGGATGAAATCCGCTTTCTAGGCCTCTTTGCCTTATCCTTTTGTGTATCTGACGAGGCAACGGGTGCATCCTTTTTCTTTTCTTTTTCTACAGGAAGTTGTATGCGATCCACCACCTTGAGTCCCTGAAGTTTATCCGCACGGCCTTTGATCAATTCCTGCTCCGGCTGTTTTTCGATTCCTTGCGACGCCTCAACTTTTGGCACCTCGAGTTTAGGCTCTTCGTTTTTAACCTCATCCTTCCGGGCGAGTTCAGCCACAGGCTCAACAGCTTTCTTTTCAACTTTAGGTTCCTCTTCTTTTGAAAGCGGTTTCTTTTCAAGTTCGATCTTGCCGACCACTTTTATGCCCTCGAGCTTGGGCTTTTCGCGTTCTACTTTTTCCAGCTTGGACTCCTCCTTAACTTTTAGATCCTTGGAGCCAAGGTTCTTAATCATGATGCTGCTCTCTTCATCTTCAACCCGCTTTTTAGCAGCTTCTTTTTCCGTCTCGATATGTGTATCAACATGCTTTACGCCAATGGAAAGTCCCGAAGCTTCCAGTTTTTCGGTCGCGGAGGAAGCAAACTCCTTCGATAATAGAGAAATCTGCTCGGGCGTAAGTTTGGCATTGGGATTATTCTCCACCTCGAAACCTTTTTTCAACAAAAAGTCCAAAATGGTATTATGGCCAACATTGAGCTTCCTCGCCGCCTGACTCAACCTGATCAATTTTTCTTCTGCCATACCCAAATATGCCTGTTTTTTAAAAACAATAAAACCTAAATCGCCACCGAACCAAAATTTAACGCGCTAATAATGCCCCTTAAACAATGATCTGAATCAGGTCTTATTCAAATTCTTTCTTCAAAATATTTAAAACGCCTTCAATTGTTTCCTCTTCCAGATCCGTTCTCCGAACCAGCTCTTCCTTTGAGAGAGCCAACACGCTCTTAGCGGTATCTAAACCGATGCGATTGAGTTCGTCAATTACCCAACCTTCAATTTCATCAGAAAATTCATTTAGATCCACGTCCTCCTCAGATTGACCCTCAGCCAATTCACGGAACACATCTATCTCATAACCGACCAGGCGGCTGGCGAGCTTAATATTCAGGCCACCCTTACCTATTGCCAGCGATACCTGATCCGGTTTAAGATAAACCGAAACCCGTCCATTGTCCTTGTCAATTTTAATAGAACCAATCTTGGCCGGACTTAAAGCTCGTTGGATGTACAACTCAAGATTCTCAGTGTAGTTTATTACGTCAATATTTTCATTTTGCAATTCCCTGACGATTGCATGAATTCTGGATCCCTTCATACCGACACATGCGCCAACCGGATCAATACGATCGTCATACGATTCAACGGCAACCTTCGCGCGTTCGCCAGGCTCCCGTACCACTTTCTTAATGGTGATCAACCCGTCGTAAACTTCAGGCACTTCCTGTTCAAAAAGTCTTTCCAAAAAGACTGGTGAGGTGCGAGAAAGGATAATTTTTGGATTGCCGTTCACCATATCCACCTTATGGACGATCGCCCGAACGTTTTCGCCTTTTCTGTACCGGTCCTTTGGAATTTGCTCGTTACGGGGTATTGAAACTTCATTTCCTTCTGCATCTGTCAGTAAAACCTCGCGGCTCAAAACCTGGTAAACTTCACCTGCGATGATTTCTCCAACTATATCTTTGTACTTCTGAAATAGAATATCTTTTTCAAGGTCCTTCACCTTTTGAATGAGCGTCTGACGCGCCGTTGTTACAGCCCTTCTACCGAAATCGTCAATAAAAATCTGCTCGGAAACTTCTTCGCCTACTTCGAAATCAGGTTCGATTTTATGAGCTTCCGACAAGCTGATTTTGTCGAAGTCCCAAATGTCTTCCGAGTCGTCATCTACAATTTCACGAAAGCGATAGATTTCCAGATCGCCCTTGTCGGAATTCACGATGATATCAAATTTTTCATCGGAGCCAAATTTTTTCTTAATCATGTTACGAAAAACGTCCTCCAGGATCCTGATCATCGTAGGCCTGTCGATGTTTTTTTGCTTTGCGAATTCAGCGAACGACTGAATTAATTCATGTGCATCCATGGTTATATTCTATTTGAAACTTACTAACACAAATGTTTTATCAATTTCTGAAAAACGTAGTCCGATTAATGTAGTCGCCCGTTGTTTGCCAGCGCCAATCTCCTGTTCAAGTTTAATTTCGTCTTCTCCAACGTCAACCAACTTACCCTCTACAGCTTGTTGCTGTGTTACCACCCTCACCCGTCGACCGATATTTTTGTGATATTGCCTCGCAAGTTTTAATGGCTGATCCAAACCCGGCGTCGACACTTCCAGCATATAGCTGTCGTCGAACAACTGCGAATCGTCAAACTCTTTTGAAATTTCGCGACTCAGGTTAGCGCAGTCGTCGATCGTCACGCCCTTATCACCGTCGATGACTATGAGTACTTTTCTGGGGCCCTTGTGCCCCTTCACAATTACGTCTACAAGAAACTGACTTGGATCAGCTAATTTACGCGTAATTATCCTCCTGATTTCCTCAATCGATTCCATTAAAAAAGTTTCTATAAACAAAAAGGGGACTTGCCGCCCCCTGCATAGAATTCAGAAACTTCCGCAAAAGTATACCTTTTTTACTTTTCGGCAAAAACGAACTAAAATTTGTTCATCTAAATGTATTTGGGTAGGTTTTTAAGATAAACGCCGTAGCCGCTTTTCTCCAGTGGCGCTGCCAGTTCCATCAGTTGATTTTTCGAAATAAACCCTTTCCGGAATGCTATTTCCTCGATACATCCCACTTTTAACCCCTGCCGGTGTTCGATCACCTGGACAAAATTTGCCGCATCCATAAGGGAATCGAAAGTCCCCGTGTCGAGCCAGGCCGTACCCCTGCTCATGGGCGCTACCTTCAGCTTACCCCGCTTAAGGTATTCGTTGTTTACAGACGTAATCTCCAGCTCACCCCGCGCACTCGGTTTTAGGCCTTTTGCAATAGAAATAACGTCGTTATCATAAAAATAGAGCCCCGGAACAGCGTAGTTCGACTTCGGATGCGTTGGTTTTTCTTCGATCGACATCACATTTTGATTTTCATCAAATTCCACGACGCCGTAACGCTGCGGATCCAACACGTGATAAGCGAATACTACCCCGCCATCAGGATCGATATTGGATAAAAGGCGCTGCAGTCCCGATCCATGAAAAATATTATCGCCCAGGATCAGGGCTACCTTTTCCTTGCCGATGAATTCCTCACCGATCACAAACGCTTGTGCCAGGCCTTCCGGTTTGGGCTGCACCGCGTATGAAAATGAGCATCCCAATTTTTTTCCATCACCCAGCAGCCTTTCAAACATAGGCAGGTCGTGAGGTGTCGAAATGATTAGAATTTCACGAATTCCCGCCATCATGAGTACCGACAATGGATAATAAATCATCGGTTTGTCGTACAACGGCATGAGTTGTTTGCTGATGGCGAGGGTCAAAGGATAAAGTCGTGTGCCCGAACCTCCAGCCAGAATAATTCCTTTCATGATAATATCTTATTAAGATAACCTGTCAGCCCGCCTGATACATTGCATTGTAATACTTAAGATAGGCTCCGGACGTAACATTTTTTAACCAGTCCTGATTCGCCAAAAACCAGTCAACGGTTTTTTCAAGCCCCACTTCAAAAGGCGTCTCCGGCCTCCAGCCCGTTTCGCCAATCAGTTTAGAAGGATCTATCGCATAACGCAGGTCATGCCCGGCCCTGTCTTTTACATAAGTGATCAACGATGCACTGGTGCCGTCCTCTCTTCCCAGCTTCTTGTCCATCACGTGGCAGAGAAAATTCACAAGGTCAATGTTTTTCCATTCGTTGCTTCCGCCGATGTTATAAATTTCTCCTGGTTTGCCTTTGTGATAAATTGTATCAATCGCCCGTGCATGATCTTCTACATACAACCAATCCCGGATGTTTTCACCTTTGCCGTAAACCGGTAATGGCTTATTGTTAAGAATATTATTGATCAAAAGCGGTATCAGCTTTTCAGGAAAATGATACGGCCCGTAATTATTGGAACATCGGCTTATGATTGTAGGAAGACCAAAACTATTGAAGAATGCATTCACAAAGTGATCGCTTGCGGCTTTGGATGCTGAGTAAGGAGAGCGAGGATCAATGGACGTTTCTTCCGTGAAATACTCACCGTGTTCGGCAGAACCGTATACCTCATCGGTTGAGATGTGATAAAAAAGCTTGCCGTCAAGATTTTCATTCCACAACGCATGGGCCACCCGCAAAAGGCTCAGCGTTCCAATCACATTCGTTGCTGCAAATTCCGTTGGATTGTGAAGCGACCGGTCCACGTGCGATTCCGCGGCAAGATGGATAACACTGTCGATCTCAAATCTTTTGAAAGTGTCAGAAACAAATTCTGAATCCAGGATATCACCTTTAACAAAGGTATAGTTCTGCTTATGCTCGACGTCGCGAAGATTTTCAAGATTACCCGCGTAGGTCAGCTTGTCAAAATTAATAATCGAATAATCTGGATACTTATTTACAAACAGCCGGACCACATGTGATCCGATAAATCCTGCTCCTCCGGTGATTAATATTTTTCGTATAGACATTAGGTAAGGTTAGCGGATATATTTTTCAAAATTTTTATGGTCGCGCTGATATAACACCTCTTTAGGAAGAGACTTAAAATATTCATAAGTAATTTTTAATCCTTCTGATCGCGACACCTTTGGTTCCCACCCCAGAATTTTTTTTGCTTTTTCAATATTCGGTTGTCGTTGCTTTGGATCGTCCTGCGGCAGGGGTTTGTATACGACCTTTTGCGTTGTACCCGTAAGTTTTACAATTTCTTCCGCAAAATCGCCAATGGTTATTTCATTCGGATTTCCAATATTCATAGGCAAATGATAATCCGACATCAGCAATCTATAGATCCCTTCCACTTCGTCATCCACATAACAAAAAGAACGGGTTTGTGTTCCGTCGCCAAAGACAGTCAGGTCTTCGCCACGCAGGGCCTGCCCGATGAAAGCAGGTAATACCCTGCCATCGTTGAGCCGCATTCTGGGGCCATAGGTGTTGAATATTCTTATGATCCGAGTTTCTAAATTGTGATAGGTGTGGTAGGCCATGGTGATCGCCTCTTGAAAACGTTTTGCCTCATCATATACGCCGCGTGGACCAATTGGGTTAACGTTGCCGTAATACTCTTCAACCTGGGGATGAACGAGTGGATCTCCATAAACTTCGGACGTTGAGGCAACCAGGATCCTCGCCTTTTTCGCACGCGCCAGCCCCAGGAGATTGTGGGTGCCTAAAGAGCTGACCTTGAGCGTTTGAATGGGAATCTTCAGATAATCTATCGGACTGGCAGGTGATGCAAAATGAAGAATATAATGAAGCTCGCCGGGAATGTGAACATAGGTGGAAACATCCTGGTGGTAGAACTCGAAGTCAGCATGTTTGAATAAATGCTCGATGTTACGAAGGTCTCCTGTGATCAGATTGTCCATGGCGATAACATGAAAACCTTCTTTGATAAAACGGTCGCACAAGTGCGATCCAAGGAAGCCTGCGCCTCCGGTAATGAGAACGCGTTGCTTAGCCATTAATGACCTCCCTTCCAATACTGTAATAAGAATAGCCCAATTCTTTCATAATAGTTAAATCGTATAAATTTCTGCCATCAAATATCAACTTGTTTTTTAGAATGCCCGAGAGGCGGTCAAAATCCGGCGTTCTGAACTCTGGCCACTCCGTTGCAATAAGAATTGCATCAGCACCCTGGGCGGCGTCGTACGGAGTTTCGCAATAGGTTACCTTATCGCCGATAGCCTTCTTTACATTTTCCATCCCTTCAGGATCATGAACTCTGAGAACGACGCCTTCTTTCAACAACGCATCAATGTTGTAAAGTGCCGGCGCTTCACGAATATCATCAGTGTGTGGTTTAAATGCTAATCCCCAGATCGCAATAGTTTTTCCTTTTAAATCGTTGTTAAAGTATTTTTTTATCTGCGGAATCAATCGCGTCTTCTGAGATTCATTCACATTCATTACCGCGTTAAGGATCTTGAAGTCATACTTGACGTCCTTCGAAGATTTGGCGAGCGCCTGGACATCTTTGGGAAAACAACTTCCTCCATAGCCGATGCCCGGAAATAAAAAACGTTTGCCTATTCGGCTATCGGTACCTACTCCTTTTCTTACTGAATCAACGTCCGCGCCCAGCAGCTCGCAGAGGTTGGCGATTTCGTTCATGAAGGTAATTTTTGTTGCCAGAAAAGAGTTCGCGGCGTATTTGGTGAGCTCAGCAGACCTGTCATCCATAAAAATGATGGGATTGCCTTGTCGCACAAATGGCGCATATAGCGCTTCCATTACTTTGCGGGCAGCAGGTGAATTTGTGCCGATTACAACGCGGTCGGGTTTCATAAAATCTTCTACTGCGACACCCTCCCTCAAGAATTCGGGATTGGAAACGACATCAAAGTCAACTTTGGCCTTCGCTGCAATTTTAGCCCTAACTTTCTCTGTTGTGCCAACAGGCACCGTACTCTTATCTACCAACACGGTGTAATCCTTCAATAGGGGTCCCAGGTCTTCTGCGACTTTAAGAATATATTTCAAATCCGCGGAGCCATCTTCACCAGGCGGCGTGGGCAATGCCAGGAAAATTATTTTTGCGCCCTGAATCCCTTCTTCAAGGTTGGTGGTAAAAAAAAGTCGCTGCTGTTTGATATTGCGTTCAAAAAGTTGTTCCAACCCGGG
>DASUTP010000245.1:0-2022 GCA_036374515.1 Chryseolinea sp.
AACAGCATATCGATTCGCTCTCTGTCATCTCCGATTGGTTTTGTTTCGTGATATCTGCCTATAACTTTATAACCAAAACGCTCGAGCGTAGCCACGATGCGAGAGAGATCCAACTGATTTATTTTAAGTGTTAATCTTAACTTGACCGTATCCAGCGGGTCTTCTTTAACAAGGCTACTTAAGATCTTTGCATGGTTTTCTTCAATGAGACGGCTGATTTCGGCCAACGAATAATCATTGTGATTCATCGACAAAACAAGGATGCCGCCCGGCAGCTGAACGGCAGCCGTCTGAGCGAATGAAGTAAGCGTATCTTGAATTGTAATCACTCCACAATAGTTTTGCTCCTGATTCAGCACTGCGACCATCTGAAGTTTATTATTCGCAGCGATCTTTAGAATGTCGTAGAAGTGAGTATCCAAATGCACATAACAGTTCTGGCCGACAAGGTCGAAATCCTTTACTCTTTTCTCAATGTCATTTGTCTCCAGAATAATTTCCTCAGAAATAAAACCCAGCAACTTCTCGTCATCAACCACGGGCATATAGGCACACCTGAATTCCTCCATCCAGACGATGGCTTTATGAGCATCGTCGGTACCTTTCAGCGGAGGTAACATATGGTTGATTAAGTCTTCTGCGATCATCGAGGTGAAGTGTTCATTTCCTTTGAATTAGAGTTAAGCAAAAAATCTTCCACAATTTCATTAAACGTCTCTGGGTGCTCCATCATGGGTGCATGGCAGCATTTATCGATAAATTTAAGTTCAGAATTAGGGATGAGGCGATTAAATTCATGAGCGACCATGGCTGGCGTGATGGTGTCGTTTAATCCCCAAACTAATAACGTGGGGGCTGTAATCTTAGGTATTTCATCAGCCATATTGTTCCGCTGCGCCGATTTCGCAATCGCTACGATGCGGAGGCATTTTGGAATGCTGTTGGTAATTTCAAATACCTCATCAATCAACTCCTTGGTTGCGACGTCAGGATTATAGAATGTGTAGGAAACCCTCTCTTTAATATACTGATAGTTTCCCCTTTTTGGATAAGAGCCGCCCATTGAGTCTTCAAACAAGCCTGAACTTCCTGTTAAAATAAGCTTTTTTACCTTTGAGGCATTTTGCAATGTATACATCAATGCGATGTGGCCCCCCAGGCTATTCCCCATGATGATCATGTCATCAAGTTTTCTTTGGGCAACAAAATCTTCTACAAATTGACGAAGTCCATCAAGTCCCGCCTCACGAATTGGCATTTCATAGATGGGAAGCATCGGAATTACCATGCGGTAGTTTTTCGAAAACTTCTCGACGACACCCTCCCAGTTACTTAAAGCGCCGAATAGTCCGTGAAGCAATAACAACACCTGGCCCTTGCCTTCGTCAACAAACCTAAATCCATTCTCTTCTTTTATCTTCAGGGTCATATCCTCAAATTGGAAAGTAAAGGAAAATATTTACAACGTAAAAATTTCCCTATTTCTGCATTCTAAAGCACATCGCGGAAAAAAGGTAAAAATTCGCCGATCCAGTTTGCAATTTTTGGAGCGAAACTAGCCGCCTTGGGTTGAAGCCAGGCATCTGCCACCCATTTTTCGGGCAATTTTATCCGTAAAGAATCGCCGATCCATATAATAATGCTCAGCATGAATATAGTTTGAACCGCCCCTATGCCCGCACCAACCACCCGGTCTGCACCACCGAGCACTGGCTTTGCAATTGATACTTTTATCAACCGGCCAAGCACATTTACAATAATGACGATAATTACGAACACAACGCCGAATGCTATGTACGGAAGGACCTTCCCGTCCACATTGTAATTGCTGGACAGCATAACCATGATCGTCCCCATCAGCTTAAAGCCAAGAAGCAGGCCAAGCACCACCGCTACCAGCGAAAAAAGCGATGTTATCGTGCCGTCGCGGTAGCCGCTGAAAGCTCCGGCCAAAATTAAAACTGCAAGTATTATATCTACGACACTCACTGGGTAAGCAGTTTTTTCACTAATTCAGAAATA
>DASUTP010000246.1:0-2774 GCA_036374515.1 Chryseolinea sp.
CCTTTTTGCATTTCTCGTCAATTTCTTTCTGGGTAATAAGTCCCAGCTTTATGGCCTTCTTCACTTCGGAAATTGTTCGCACAACATCTTCAGTGAACTCGAGCATATCATTCCCCGCAATCAACGCGTCGCGGTCTACTACACCGGGTGGGTTACTGGCCGTAACCGCCCTCATGTTCATAGCGTCTGTGACAATTAGTCCATTGAAGCCCAAATCGTTTCGCAGCAAATCCGTGATAATGGCTTTTGACAAAGTCGATGGCCTTGCGGAGGAATCCAGCACTGGGATATTAAGGTGTGCAACCATAACGCCGGCAATACCCGCACGTATTATTTCACGAAAAGGATACAACTCGAGCGAATCCAGACGTTCGCGCGAATGGTTAATCTGAGGCAATGCATAATGCGAATCAGTGCCAGTGTCACCGTGCCCGGGGAAGTGCTTCGCTGTTGTGATTATGCCGTTGTCCTGCATTCCTTTCATATATGCAATTGCTTTGCGGGCGACATTATTTTTGTCTTCTCCAAAAGAACGATAATTGATGACTGGATTACCAGGGTTGTTATTGACGTCTACAACGGGCGCAAAATTCACGTGAATGCCTGCGCGTTTTAATTGTCTTGCCACTTCGGCGCCCATCTGGTATATGAGGCTGTCGTTTTGCACTGCACCCAGAGTCATCTGGAACGGAAAACTGATCGTGCTGTCGAGCCGCATGCCCAGCCCCCATTCCGCGTCCATGGCGATGAGCAATGGCACTTTTGACTCCGCCTGATATTCATTGATCAATCTTGATTGGCGAATCGGTCCACCCTGAAAAAAGATCAGTCCGCCGACTTTTTGCTCCCGGATCGTTCGCAGGATTTCTTTTTTATGATCCTCATCTCTGTCGGAATAGGCCGCTACCATGATAAGCTGGGCAATGCGTTCATCGGTGTTCAAGGTCTTGAAAACTGAGTCGACCCAGTGATGATTCATATACTGCAGGAATGTGGGAGCCGATACAGCCGTTTGCGCCGACAATGGAAGTTCGGGTAACAGGAGCGCAAGCACGACAACTAATATTACTTTTCTCATAGCGATGAAGGACATCTGTTTCGATCCTGATTGGGTGTCTAAAAAATAAAAGTAATCGATTTTCAAAAATTCCTTCAACAAGTTTTTCTCAATGGAAGGAAAAAAAAAGACCTCGCCAGCATTTAACTAGCGAGGTGACCTTTTTAATCCCCAAACTTCGGGCCAGTAAGGAATCAACTACCCAATATTGACTTCAGTGTAGATATGGACTACCCTCGTCTTTTTGCAGATGAAATTTACGCACATCCTCACGAAGCACAAATCTATGAGCGTACCACAGATTTCGGCACCAAGAGCACCCCGACCTCACTGCCATTCCGCAGTAGGGGTCCCGTAATGATGCTGGTCCAACCGCTCGCAGCTCCCATTCCGGTTACGGCGCATAAATGTTCTTCATCTGCCAGGCGTCCAGTGATGTTAATTCTGCTTCATTTCCATGGGATAAAATTGAAACTCCAGTGCTATCATCTCTGCCGGGATACACGCGCATTGCCACACACTGCTTTCCGTTGACAAATACCTCAACGACACTTTTATCGATAAAAATTCGAAGATTAATCGGTTCATCAGCATTTAACATGAAAGGCGCTGTTTCCGGCGGACGCATTTGCACATCGGCAAGTGTTGATGAAAAAGAAGACTCAATGGATATTAAGCTCAAGCGGGGATTGGGCTTGCGCGGTTTTGCTTCTTCACCGGTAACAAGGCTTACCAGATCCGCGGGCATGTGGGCAGTCCCCTCGCCTGCCCTGTACTCCAGTCCTTTCGAATACCCTTTTTCCTTATAAATAATGATGCGGGTGTATTCCTCCTTGCCGGGTGAGCGTAGTACATTCACCTCGATGACCTGAGCATTTTTGGGATTGATGACCGCACCAATTTCCATGGCGTCGCCTTTGATATTTTTTAACACCACTTCCTTGTTGGCAGGAAGCTTTGTAACGCCGACGGACTGTTTGTTGTAGCGGAGCGATTCAATATCGCCTGCCGGCTCCTGATGTACTTCATCGCGACCGGCTAATGTCAGTCGCCGCGGTAGGGTCATGATGTGATTCCACTCGCCGGTAGGTTTGCCTTGATTAACATTTAATATCAGAATTATTCCACCTTTCCCATCTGGCGCTGCAGATGGCGCATGCACGCCAGCAGGACCAACAGCCCCCCAGTTAAATTTGCCGTGACTGCTAACGAGGAACTTGTCGTTTTGTTTATCATAGTCACCAAGCAAATATTGACCGCCACTCATATGACTGAAGAAAGGCATTATATACCGATCACCTATCGGCCAAAAATAGGGACAAGCATAATCATCTCCCTTTAACGTAAAACGATCACCCTCTACAAATTCATGCACGTATTCCCATTTTTTAAGATCCCTCGATCGGAAAAGCGATGCTGTCCCAAACTCACCTCCATCGCTTCTCGGTCTTCTTCCCGCAGACAGCGAATAATAGATTCCATCCTTCTTCCAGATCGATGGATCAAACACACTATAAGGTTGTGCAAATCCCGTTTCGCTTTTTGCGGGAATCACAGCATTGCCAGTGACCTTTTCCCAGTTCAGGAGAAGCGGATCCTTCGAAACCGCTACCATATTTCCGACAGCCGTGCCTTGATAAATCGCGATGACCCTGTCGTCCTCCACGAGAGCGCCTCCGGAAAATACCGCCCGCTCGGGACTCGGATAAATCGCATA
>DASUTP010000247.1:0-2841 GCA_036374515.1 Chryseolinea sp.
GATTGCGCGACACATTAATTTCATTCACTCGGGAGTGTTGAAGGCATATTATCTTGACGCGAAAAGCGATGAGAACATAATTATGCTGGCGGTGGATGGCTGGTGGATAACGGACATGTACAGTTTTGCATCGGGCAATGGTGCCATGCAATCCATTAGTGCCGTGGAAGACAGCGTTATATTTCAGTTGCAGAAAAATGATTTTGATGAACTATTGACGAAGGTTCCTGCCTTCGAACGCTTTTTCAGAATCCTGATGCAGAATGCATACATCCGGGAGCAGGTGCGCGTGATACAGAATTTGTCGATGCCCGCTGAAGAACGTTATATAAATTTTCTGGAAAAATATCCTCATGTAGTAAAGCGTGTTACGCAGAAGCAGATCGCTTCGTACATTGGAGTAAGCCCCGAGTTCCTGAGCACTATGCGGAACCGCATCAAGAAAAAGTGATTTTCTTAATGTACATTAAGTTTTTTTAATTCGGAGATTAGTTGTTTTGTTTTTTGATTGCGGAACTATGGTAAACGAAAATGTAAAGATCCTGCGGGACGAAGTGCTGTCGAATAACTGGTATACATTACGCAAACTTACTTTCAAATACCGCCTGAAGGATGGCTCCTGGGTCGAGCAGGTTCGAGAGGCTTACGACCGGGGAAACGGAGCGACGATCCTATTGTATAATAAAGCTCAGAAGACGGTCATCCTGACCCGCCAGTTCCGCTTGCCTACGTTCATCAACGGTAATCCTGGTGGGATGCTCATTGAGGCGTGTGCCGGGTTACTGGACAAGGAGAATCCAGAGGAATGTATTCGCCGGGAAACGGAAGAGGAGACGGGGTACAAAATCAGTGACGTGAGAAAAATTTTCGAGCTGTACATGTCGCCTGGCTCTGTCACGGAGATACTTTACTTTTTTATTGCTGAATATTCGAAGGATATGAAGGTAAACGACGGCGGCGGAGCGGAGCACGAACAGGAAAATATTGAGGTACTGGAGCTGCCGTACGACATGGTAGTCGGCATGGTAGAATCGGGAGCGATAAAGGATGCAAAGACCGTCATATTGCTGCAGTATTGCCGGCTAAACGGAATCATATAAGTTTCCGGATTTGCCATTCAAATTTTTAAGCATTTACACCTGAACCAAAGTGATGAGACCATGATGATTCTTGTAGCGGGCCCATATCGATCAGGTACGGACGATAACCCCGAAAAAATTGCTGCGAATGTCAAAGCAATGACAACGGTGTCGCTAGAACTTTTTAGAAAAGGCCATTTGCCGGTGATGGGTGAATGGTTTGCCTTGCCATTGATTGAAGAAGCCGGATCAATGCAAATTGGTGATCCAATCTTTAATGAAATATTTCACCCCATTGCCGTTCAGCTTATCGATCGTTGCGATGCTGTTTTGAGAATCGGCGGGCCGTCGTCCGGCGCTGATGAGATGGTCCGCAGCGGAAAGCAAAAGGGCAAGATAATTTTTTTAAACAAAGACGATATTCCGCCGGTTAATATTGCTAAATAACATTTCAGATTGTAGCTACCAATGCGCCGGCAGAAAAGACCACTAAAGAAGGGTCCCATAATTATTTATCTTTCATTGGCTGTTTTGTTTGCCGCTTGTTATTTCTTTATTCCACAGTTTAAAGAGGAAGTAGATACCGCTGTCGATGTGCTGACGGGAGAAGACGAAGAGCGAATTGAACGGTGGGTTTCCACGTTTGGAATATTTGGCCCCGTAGTTATTGTAGTGGGCATGATGGTGCAGATGTTCCTGGTGATTATTCCAAACGTGCTGCTGATGATGATTGCCATTGTAAGTTATGGCCCGGTCTGGGGCGCCGTTATTTCTTTTGTAGGAGTTTTTGCTGCATCTTCATTTGGCTATTTCATCGGAGGAAAACTCAGCAAGGTCACGTTGGCAAGATTTGTTAGTATCGAAAACCAACGAAAGATTGCACAGTTTATCCAGGACTATGGCATAGGTACCATTATGATCACACGCATGTGTTCTTTCTCAAACGATGCTTTGAGTTTTGTGGCGGGAATGCTGAAGATGGATTACAAGAAGTACATTGTATCGACCCTGATTGGAATTACTCCCTTGATCGTAACGCTGGCGATCTTTGGAAAAAACGAAAAGATCGAGTGGGCTCTCA
Organism: Chryseolinea sp.; assembly: GCA_036374515.1. Lineage (GTDB taxonomy): Bacteria > Bacteroidota > Bacteroidia > Cytophagales > Cyclobacteriaceae > Chryseolinea. The sequence continues at coordinate 2,161 of DASUTP010000247.1, forward strand.
TTTGGATCACAGCCGCTTCCCTCATCACTTTGGTCGTTTATATTGTTCTTGACAAGCGCCGGAAAAAGAAAAGGAGAATGCGCTCCATGGAACAGGTCGAAGCGGGAACGTCACCGGAAGTCGCACGGAAAGTGTAATTTTGATCCAGTGGCCTTGGAAAGTGGGCAGCATCCGGCTGCATAAAAAAAAATCATAAATCGCGGTGATAATCGGCACTTACGGTGCACTTACTAGTAAAAGCGGACAAATGACTGAAGTTTATTCCCAACAGGACATCAGAATCCCAGAAGAGCGGACACAACTGTTTACGCAGCTCTACGAAGAGGCGTTCCCAAAGGTGGCGAAATTTGTTGCCAACCGCGGAGGAACGTTTGACGATGCAAGGGATATTTTTCACGATGCATTGGTGGTGCTCTATGAAAACTCGTTGAAAGACAACGAGGTTGAATCGACCGAGGCATACGTTATTGGAATTTCAAAACATTTATGGATTCGGAAATTTAATAATGCTCAAAGATGCGTCGCTTTGGATGAACTGGAAAAGGCAATTCCCATTCCCGAGGACATCCATGAGCCCGCCGATAGACGTCTGACCAGCCTGCTGGAGCTGACTGGTAGAAAATGTCTGGAGCTCTTACGCGCATTTTATTATGATAGCTTGTCGTTGGATCAGATCAAAAG
>DASUTP010000248.1:0-2489 GCA_036374515.1 Chryseolinea sp.
GGGTACCGACGAGGTTGGAAGAATGACCGACGAGCAGGAATTAGCGGGCGATGAACAATTTCAAAAAATCAAACGGGACGATCTCCTTTCGAAGTGTCCCGTTGAGTGAGTCTTGACTCAGCTGACTGCGAGTTTGCAATAATTTCTATTATACGCTGCGCACTTTCTTTGCTGTAGTGGTCGTAGTGTTGCTCTTCTTGGGCTTTGCAGGTGGTGCTTCATGCCCGATAACGAAATCGGTGAAGTTGCCATCCAAAGTTATTTTGGTCTTGCCGCCACCGGAAGTTCCTTTGTAGCTATAGTTGAATCTCGGTCCGCGCCTGTCATCATCCTCGTCACCTTCTTTCTTGATGGTGAAAGAAGAATTGTTTTTGAATGAACCGAAATGTGTGTCCACATCAAACTGTGCAGACATATCCTTAGGCACTACGATCGCTACGTCTGAGTGTTGAGCGTCCACATCGATTGACGTAGTATTGGCTGCATAGATCACCACGCCATTGCTTTTGCAGTGATGTACTTCCACTTTTATGTCACCGGTAGCATTCTTGATCACTGCAGTATTGTTGATGAACTGGAATTCGTAGTCACCGCCATTCACCCCTTCTATTTCTGCTGAACCAAAACGAACTTCGACATTTTTGGGATTGGATAATTTTCCTGCACTCAGGTTCCCGAATTGTTGTTCAATGTCCACCGGTCCTGTCAAATCAGGAATGGTCAGGTTGCCAAACTGGTGTTCTACATTTAATGCCAGGTTAGCGGGCATGCTCACTTCATAATCGATATCGATAGTATTGCTGTAATTCTTGCCCTCGCGCTTTTTATCGCCTTTATCCTTATTCTTGTCCATAACGGTTTTGAAGTAAACCGTATTGCCGTCCTTTCCATGCTTCACATCGATGTTGTCAAATGTTTCCTGTAATCTTTCCTGGTCGTTGGAAGTCACTTCAATCCTGATATCCACCTTCACTTCATTGCGTGTCCAGGTTTTGATGACCAGTTTACCAAACTGGTTTTTCAGGTTCAGCTTGTCGCTGGCAGATACATTGTACGACTGGCTGATCGTACGATTTTTTACGTGCTCGTACTTTTGCTTTTCTTTTTTTTCTGATTTCTTTTCTGCCTTGTCTTCTTTCTCCTGGGCAAAGGTGGTGCTGTTCAACAGCAGTGCAACCAGCAGGAAATTACTAAGCAGAACGTGTATTTTTTTCATGACCATCTTTTTTTGATTGTTTGATTTCCTTTAAGATCATTAATTGTTGATTCAGGAGATCTGCCTGCAGGCGCAGATTCTGGATCATTGCTTCCAACAGCACTTCCGGGTCGGGGTTGGCGGGCAGTTGCGCACGCAGTGACTGGTACGAGCTGTCGAGTTTGCGTATGTCCTTCACAAATTGTCCATAGAGCTCCGGTTGCTCTTTTTCAATTTGTTTCAGTTCATTTTGTTTTAATTCTATCAACTGTGTAAAATGGTATACCTGTTTTGCATAGGCCGGGTCTATTTGTGCTAAAGCATCATCTGCCTGGGCAGTGGTAGTGGTGCCGGCAATTGTTTCTTTTGACTGCTGCTTGTTGATGTAATAGAACATACCTACCATCATGATCACTACCGCGGCGGCCGCCGTCCATTTAAGAAATGAAAGGTGAAATACCCTGTCATCCTTCTTTTCATTTTCCAGTTCAGATTTTAATTTTCTCCACAACTGGGGACGTGGTTCTTCGCTGTCAAATTCTTCACGGTTGTCATGTATAAATTTCTCCAGCTTGTTACTCATGAGCGCCTCCTTTTATGATGTGTAGCAATTTGTGTTTTGCACGATGGTACTGTGTACGCACCGTTGATTCTGAAATTCGCATGATCTCCGATATCTCTTCATGATCATATCCTTCAAAAAGATATAAGGTCAATACTGTCCGGTAACCATTGGGTAAAAGCATCACTGCTTTTTTGATCTCTGCCACTTTCAACTGGATACTTTCTTCATCCAGTGCTTCATCGCTGGGCACATCGGCGACCGGCGATGTTTCGATATCAACAAAATCAACTTTGCGTTTGCGCAATACGTTGATGGATTTGTTGATGACGATGCGTTTGAGCCATGCTCCGAAGGTGGATTTGTAATTAAAATCACCCAGGAAGCGGAACGCATCCATGAAAGCCTCCTGCAATACATCTTCAGCATCGCTGGCATTGTTTACAATGCGCAGGCTGGTGTTAAACATGGCTTTCGAATATTGCTGGTAGAGCGTTTCGTAGCTTCGGGTGTCACCCTGCTTACATTTTTCTACCAGATCATCGTAAAAGATCGTTGCAGTCAGCTCCAAATGATCGGCTTTTGATTTAAAGTACACGGACTATATATGTTTGTTGCATATCAAGGTAAAAAAGTTTGAAGTTTGAGGATTTGAGTTTGTGGTAAACGGCTAAACTGGGAATGTTGGAAGGTTGGAAGGTTAGAAGGTTGGAATGTTGGAAGGTTGGAATG
>DASUTP010000249.1:0-17765 GCA_036374515.1 Chryseolinea sp.
CTTCTTCTCTAAAAACCCTGACCCTGAAATCAAGCGGCAAATCTGTTCAGTGCTCGCTGGCTACGTTTGGGATAAAGATAATCCCTATGTCCGCGATCATGCTACTGGATTGAAACGACTTGCGAAACTGATTGACGTCCAGGAAAAATTATCGGCCTTATAAATCCTTGATTCGATCTGTAGGAGAGCGCACGCATGTAAAGAATTTAGAATTTCAACTTTTCGCCAGCCGCACCACAAACACATGTCGACAATGACCTATATCACCAGCTTTGCCCATATCCGCAATCGTGCTGTCTTCCGGCAGGGAGGATTGTATTGCCGTGACTTGCGTGGCTCTCTAGATAATTTTTTAGACAGTGCATTTCAGGCTACCGAAATCAATTATCCTAAGTTTTATAAGATGGACGCTTCATCGAAGCTTGGATTTTTGGCCGCGGAAATGCTATTAAAGGATATTTCAATACGCGAAGAATATAAATCTTCGGAGGTGGCGGTAATTCTTGCAAATGCACATGCAAGTCTGGATACCGATTTCCGGTATTTTGAATCCATGAAAACAATGGCAAGTCCCGCGCTGTTCGTTTATACATTGGCAAACATTGTTGCCGGCGAGATCTGCATACGGCATGGCATTAAAGGCGAAAATGCTTTTTTTGTGTGGCCGAATTTCGATCCGGCTCAGATGCATCAGTATGTGGAGGCTGTCCTGTCATCGCCCAAAACCAAAGCGTGCATAGCCGGGTGGGTGGATGTAATGGGTGGTCAACACGATGTTTTCTTATATTTGGCGGAGAAAAAGGAACGTGACAATTCACGGGAGCATTTGGTGAGTCACCTTCAGAAACTTTATCAGTTGAAAGAATATGGAACAGTTAATGGCTGATCTCAAGCGGCAAATTATTGAGGCGTTGAATTTAAAGCATCTTAAGCCAGAAGATATTGGCGATGATCAGCCCTTGTTTGTAGATGGTTTGGGCCTGGATTCGATAGACGCGCTGGAATTGATTGTATTGCTTCAGCAACACTATAACATCAAGCTGGCTAATCCCCAGGATGGACCACAGATATTCAGGTCGGTGAAAACTATTGCCGAATATATCAAAGCAAACCAACCAAAATAATTTGGAAGATCGCGTGTATGTGGCGGGTGTAGGAGTAATCTCTGCGATCGGGATAACCGTTGACGAAACGCTTCAGTCCTTGAAAAGCGAATCCTCTGGAATTTCCCACATTACCTTATTCGATTCCGTTTACCGTGATAAACTTCCGGTAGGAGAGGTCAAACTTTCAAATGCCCAGCTTTGCGAAAAACTTTTTCAAAAAGATCATATCACACGCACCGCATTACTGGGAATCCACGCCGCGAGAGAGGCGGTCACCAATTCCGGAATCGATGTTAAGAAATGGCGTACCGGGCTGATTTCTGCCACGACTGTGGGAGGAATGGATAGAACGGAACAGTTTTTCAACGATTTTAAAGTCAATCCCGCCAAGGGAAAACTCCGCGACGTTATCAATCACGAATGCGGAAGGTCAACCGAACTGATCGCGGATGATCTGGGCATTGATGCATTTATCTCAACAATCAACACTGCCTGCTCATCTTCCGTTAACGCTATTGCTCTAGGCGCAAGGTTGATCAAACATAACCAACTTGATATAGTCGTTGCAGGAGGCACAGACGCTTTGTGTAAATTCACGTTGAACGGCTTTAACAGTTTGATGATATTGGATAGCCAGCCATGTCGGCCGTTTGACGCCGGCAGAAATGGTTTGAACCTTGGAGAAGGGGCGGGCTTTGTGGTGATCGTTTCCGACCGGGTAAGGAAAACGGAAAAAAGAAAATTCACGGCTTTTGTTAATGGCTATGGAAATACAAACGACGCCCATCATCAGACTGCGTCGTCGCCGGAGGGCAGAGGATCGTTTGGAGCGATGCATAAGGCTTTGGCTATGGGATCATTGAAGCCCGCGGACATCGACTACATCAACCTGCACGGTACTGGTACCCTGAACAATGACTTGTCGGAAGGCACTGCCATAACCAGAATTTACGGACAAGATTATCCGAAGTTGAGTTCTACCAAGGCTTTTACAGGGCACACCCTGGGTGCAAGCGGAGGCATCGAAGCGGTTTTTTCCATTCTTGCCATTGAGAACCAATGTGTGTTTCCAAACCTCCGGTTTGAAGCACCGATTCCGGAGATAAAAATAACGCCACAACGCCGTTATGAAGGCGGCATTAAAATCGACCATGTCATGAGCAATTCTTTCGGCTTTGGCGGGAATTGTTCATCTATCATATTCTCAAAAAGCAACGACTAACGGTATGCCGGTATACATCCACGGTATGGGCAACATTTCTCCTCAGAAAACCTGGGACGAGCAGCGCTTGCTTGACCAACCGGTGGTCTATGCCGGCGATAAACTTGTGTGCCACGAGCCAGACTACTCAAAATTCATCGATGTCAAACAACTTCGGCGGATGAGCCGGATCATTAAAATGGGTGTTGCCGCTGCGGGAATGGCGCTTAACGAAAGCGGTGTTGCGGTTCCCAACGGTATCGTTACTGGTACAGCGTACGGCTGCCTGGAGGATACCGGGATTTTTTTAAATAAGATGATCGAGAACAAAGAACATGCTCTCAATCCCACGCCATTTATCCAGTCAACGCACAATACCATTGGCTCGCAAATTGCGTTGTTATTGCAGTGTCAGGGATATAATCAAACCTATACGCAGGGAGCATTTTCGTTTGAGAACGCGCTGCTTGATGCCCTTTTGGAATTAAAGGATTTGCCGGACCAGTCCTTGTTGGTAGGCGGCGTGGATGAAATTACCGCGACCAGTCATGCTTTGCAACAGCGATTTGGAATTTTCAGAAATGTTGAAAATAACCTCAGGCTCTTCGACGACGGGTTGGAGGGGACGATCAACGGTGAAGGTGCAGCTTTTTTCGTGCTGTCAGGTGAGAAGCGCGCAACTGCAGATGTTTGCATTCAGGGCGTAAAAACGCTATATAAACCAAAGGATGCGGCGATAGAGAGGGGGATTACCTCTTTTTTGGAATCAGCTTCGTTAAAAACCCTGGATATTGATTTAGTATTGCTGGGCAAGAGTGGCGATTCAAAGTTTGACGCGAAAACAAATGAAATTGCCAGCATTCATTTTGCGGAGAGTTCGTTGGGGGTGTTTAAGCATTTAAGCGGAGAATATCCTACGGCCTCAGCATTTGCCGTGTGGCTGGGGGCACGGATTATCAGAGAGAACCACATCCCCGGCGCGGTTGTTCTTAGGGATACGAAAAGACCCCCGAATCGGGTCCTGATTTATAATCCTTATTTTGGTAACCATCATTCATTGATCTTATTGACTTCATGCTAAAGGCAAAGACCATTAATATTATCTTCTTAGTCGTGGTGGTCCTTTTGGGGGTATACGATTGGAGTAATGAAATGTCGCCATGGTGGTATGCTCTGGCGGGTATCATTTACCTGAATATCCTGGCATATGGAGCCGCTGTTTTGTCGGCGGAGTTCTTTATGCCTGTACGATGTCAGGGGGATAGATCGTCGAACAAAATTGCCATCACTTTTGATGATGGTCCCATACCGGTGATGACCGACAAAATACTGGAGGTCCTATCCATCCATAAGGTGCCGGCTGCTTTTTTTTGTATTGGAAACAGGGTTAACGATTATCCCGCGCTCACCAAAAAAATTCACGATGCCGGACATCTTATCGGTAATCATAGCTATTGGCATGGCGCCTTGTTTGATTTGCAATCGCCAGAGAAAATCGCCGTCGAATTAATAGACACGGATTCAGCCATCGAAAAAGTTATTCATAAAAAACCCAACTTTTTCAGGCCCCCGTTTGGAGTGACGAATCCTATGGTGGCGAAAGCGGTTCAGAAGCGCGGATATAAAACCATTGGTTGGAGCATCCGGTCTTTTGACACCGTTACAAAAAATAGCTCCGTGCTTTTCGAAAGAATTACAAGGTCGTTGAAAGGCGGCGACGTGATTTTGTTTCACGATTATAGTGCGGCGACACTGGAAATATTACCAAGGTTCTTGGATCACGTTGCAAAAGCTGGATTGAAAGTTGTAAGGGTAGACGAACTATTGAAAGAAAAAGCGTATGCCTGATCGTTTAAGCAGTATCCTTTTATCCGTTATCATTGTCCTGGTTGGTACGACGCAAGTCACAGCGCAGTACGATGGATACCGGTCAATCGCTGACTTACCCGCGTTTAAGAAAAAATTCGCCCAGGAGTCGTCAAAAGTCATGTCTATCACGAGCGACTTTACACAGGACAAAACATTGATGGCGCTCACTGAAAAAATTTCTTCCTCGGGAAAGTTTTGGTTCAAGAGGAACAACCGCGTGCGGATCGAATACCTAAAGCCATTTACTTACCTGATGGTCATAAATGGCGACAAAATGATGGTTCGCGATAGTGATAAAGAGAACAAAATAAATGTAAAATCGAACAAGTTGTTTCAGCAGGTCAACCGGATCATGGTGGATTGTGTCCAGGGAACCATCCTTGACAGCAAGGACTTTACCACCAAGGTTTTTGAAGGTGAAAAGTTATATTTGCTCGAAATGACACCAGCGGCAAAAACGCTCAGGGAATTTTTTCAAACCATCGTTCTTACGGTCGACAAACAAGATTATTCTGTCAGCTCTATTGAAATGAACGAACCCGCGGGTGACAAAACGATTATTTCTTTCAAGAACAAGCGGTTAAATGAACAAGTCGCGGATGCGGTATTTGCTCTTTAGTGCTTTATGCTTTTTTTGCTGGAGCTGCTCATCGGACTACCGGTACATGACATCTGTCGGAGGCAATTCCACATGCGCTGTAAAATTAGCACCTGCTCAGTTCAAGGATTCGTGGTACCATGCCAGCGTCGATGTTGTTGGCAGACACATCAGCGGATTGTTGCTTATCAAAAATATGCCGGATAGCGCTTATCGCGTGGTATTTACAAATGAAGCCGGCGTAACATTTTTTGACTTCGGCTTCGCCAATGACAAAAGCTTCAAGGTTCATAGCATAATCAGTCAGTTGAACAAAAAGCCCGTCATCGAGACCTTGAGAAAGGATTTTGAGCTGATATTGGGGCTGCCTTTTCGCAGCGGGCCGTATGAAACTTTTGCGATGAATGATGAAATTTTTTTTGGGGTCAGACAAAAAAAAGAAATGGCCTATTTCATTACCAGCAAAGATTGTGCTTCTTTGCGCAGATTGGAACTAGGCTCAACCCGTAAGCGGAAAGTTACAGTGAAACTAATTGGCAAGCAGTATCCGGCTCCTGAAAAAATTGAATTGGTTCACAATACATTCAAGATGCAGATAACCCTTACACGATTCGAAAAAAATGATTCTGCTCAATGATTTTTATACAATACGCGAAAGCAACGCGACGCCTGGCGTCGTCAAGGCAATAATTTCGATTAACAAAAAGCATCGTATCTTGGAGGGCCATTTTCCAGGGCTGCCCGTTGTGCCGGGTGTTTGTATGTTACAGATGGTTCGGGAAATAATGGAAGTGAATACCGAGAGAGAACTGAAAATAACGGAAGCAGACAACATGAAATTTCTTTCCGTTATTAATCCCGAACAAAATACTGATGTTGAAGTGACGATCAACTATACAGAAGAGTTGGGGAAATTTTCAGTCAATGCCACTTTGTTTGCTGGTACCGTAACATTTTTTAAATTGAAAGCGACCCTTCAAACCGCCTGATGATACCTGCCGTGTCCCGTGAGATGTTCAAAGAAAAAAAAGTATGTGTGCTCATGCCCACCTATAACAATGAACAAACCTTGGGAAGGGTACTAGCCAGCTTGTTGGAATTCACGGACCAGATAATCGTTGTCAACGATGGATCTACGGATAGTACAGCAAGCGTGCTTCAGCAATTCCCGCAGCTTAATGTTGTAAGCTATTCTAAAAATAAAGGTAAAGGCTACGCCTTGCGCACTGGCTTTAGACACGCTGTTAAATCAGGATATGATTACGCCATTACCATTGATTCCGATGGCCAACATTTTGCCGATGACCTCCATAAGTTCCTCACAAAACTCGAAAGCCACCCTGAGGCAATAATCATCGGAGCGCGTAATATGGATCAGGCAAGCGTTCCTGGAAAGAGCAGCTTTGGAAATAAGTTTTCCAATTTCTGGTTCTGGGTGGAAACTGGATTGACAATGAGCGATACACAAAGCGGATATCGTCTGTACCCGGTCAGATTATTGAACAATTTCAATTTTCTGACGCGGAAATTTGAGTTTGAAATTGAGGTACTGGTGACATCGTCGTGGCGCGGCATCGAAATTACCGAAGTTCCCGTGCGCGTATTTTATGCGGATAAAGAAAGCCGCGTCTCTCACTTCAGGCCATTCAAAGATTTTACACGGATCAGTATCCTGAACACATTTCTTGTCACGATTGCATTGCTTTACATTAAACCGCGCGACTTCTTACGGGGGATTAAAAAAAAAAATTCAGGCAAGCGCTTTATGAGCAACTCTTCAGCCCCCTTGAGTCGGATTGGACAAAAGCCTGCTCCATAGCCTTTGGCGTTTTTATGGGCATTGTGCCCATATGGGGCTTTCAACTGGCAGTCGGAATACCATTGGCATTTCTGTTCAGACTAAATAAAGTATTGTTCATCCTGGCTGCGAACATCAGCATTCCACCGATGATACCGTTGATTTTATTTTTAAGTCACCTGACCGGTTCGATCTGGATGGGGTCAAACGCCCAATTTATTTCTTTTAGCCAGGAAGTGACATTTGACATGATGAAGGCAAGTTTTATCCAATACGTTTTGGGTGCGCTTACCCTTGCTTGCGTGGCGGCAATAATTTTTGGAGGGATCGCATATATTGGATTGAGGATTTTCAGGCGCCAGAAAGTTTAAAAGATGACAAGAGTCTTTTTATTTCTTTATGAATTTTTTCTGCGGCGGAAGCCGCTGTTCTGGATACTGTTTCTTGCCACGCTGAGCCTAATTGGCATTGGTGCCTCCCGGATTACACTCGAAGAAGATATCACAAAATTTTTTCCTGATGACGAAAGGGTCGAAAGACTAAACTACGTTTTCCAAAACTCAAAATTTGTTGAAAGGATCGTCGTAATGGTTTCCGTTCGCGATAGTTCCAATGCCCCCGAACCCGATAGCCTTGTCAGCTTCGCAGCATCGCTGTCGGCGCGAATGGATAAAGATTTGAAACCATTTATTAAACAGCTGACTACACAGATTGATGAGGAAAAAGTGATGGGGCTTTTTACAACAATTCATGACCACCTCCCCATCTTTTTAGATGAGAATGACTATCAAAGGCTAGATTCAATCATCCAGCCAAAAAATGTTGAAGACATCTTAATGAGTAACTATCGCCAACTTATTTCACCGGCTGGCGTAGTGGTAAAAAAGATAATTGTAAAAGATCCCCTTGGGTTTTCATTTCTGGCGCTTGAAAAGCTGAAGCAGCTTCAGTACGATGAAAATTTCGAATTATACGATGGGTATATCATAACTAAAGATCACAGGCATCTCATATTTTTTGTCTCGCCTGCTTTTCCCCCCAGTGAGACGGGGAATAACTCGCGGTTTGTTAGTGAATTGGATGACCTGATCAACGCGCTGTCGCCCGCCCACCCCGACTTGAAAGTGTCCTATTTCGGCGCGCCGGTGGTGGCAGTCGGTAACGCGCAGCAGCTCAGGAAAGACACTATCCTCACCGTGAGCATGGTGATAATTTTTCTGGCAGTTTTTCTGATCGGCTTTTTCCGGAAGAAGCGGGTGCCATTTCTAATATTTATTCCCGTTGCCGTGGGGGCCTTGTTTTCGCTATGCTGCATTTATTTGCTGAAGGGGTCGATTTCGATTTTGGCTATTGCAGCCGGTTCAGTGATCTTAGGCATTGCCGTAAACTATTCGCTTCACTTCTTATCGCACTTAAAACATACCCATGATATCAAAGTGGTAATTGAGGATTTGGTAAGACCAATGACGATCGGCAGTGCCACTACCGTTGTGGCTTTTTTTTGCCTGCAATTTGCAAATGCTGCGGTCCTTCGCGATGTTGGCCTGTTCGCCGGATTTAGTTTGATCGGCGCAGCGCTTTGTTCACTGATATTCTTACCGCATTTTATATCCGAAGGCTTATTTCCTCGAACGGAGCCTGAAGGTTGGATGGAGCGAGTTTCGTTTTCGGTGTTTGAATCAAACCGGTACCTGGCGTTCCTCATTTTGCTGGCTACACCCTTCTTTTTGTTCTTCGCCCGGGAGGTGAAATTCAACAGCGATATGGGGAAGCTGAATTTTATGCGCGAGGATGTAAAGGAGGCGCAGCAACGCCTGGAGGCCATTAATCAATCGTCGTTAACATCGGTTTACGTGGTATCGGATGGGAATGACTTGCAGTCGGCGCTGGAGTTAAATGAGCAGGTAGGGCCTGCGTTAAGCCTTGCAAAGACTGAGAAAGTTATCAACAAGTATGCCACCGTTTCTACATTTTTGATTTCAGACTCGCTGCAGAAAATCAGACTGCGTAGGTGGAAGGAGTACTGGAAAGGCGAAAGAAAGGAACGGATTCTCAATGAGGTTCGTCAAAAAGGGACCGAGCTTAAATTTGCTCCCCAAGTGATTACCAATTTCGATTCATTATTGTCGAAGGATTATCAGCTCGCAGGTCCAAAGATCATGGGCGAAGTTCGCGAAGCTTTTTTCGACGATTACATCATCGAAAAAAATGGCGCGGTGACGGTGATTTCCTTGGCCAATGTAAGTCCGGCCAACAAGGAAGCATTATACGCCCGGCTGGAGAATTCTTCCGTACATGCATTCGACCGGCAGATGCTCACGAACTTGTTCGTCGAGTATGTCAATGCTGATTTTAATTTCATCGTCACCTTTACCGCGATATTGGTCTTTTTCGCTTTGCTGCTGCTCTATGGGAGAATTGAATTGACATTGATCACCTTCGTACCCATGCTCATAACGTGGATATGGATACTGGGCATCATGGCCTTGGTGGGAATAGAATTTAACATTATCAATGTCATCGTGTCGACGTTTATCTTTGGACTGGGCGACGATTACAGCATCTTTACCATGGATGGTCTGCTTCAGGAGTATAGAGTGGGTAAGAAAAATCTGTCGTCGATCCGCACTTCGATCTTTCTGTCTGCAATTACCACCATTGCCGGCTTGGGTGTACTAATTTTTGCATCGCATCCGGCTCTCCGGTCGATTGCCGCCATTTCGATCATTGGAATTACCTGCGTTTTCTTGATGTCACAGACGATAGAGCCTTTTTTATTTCGATGGTTAGTGACAAGCCGTGTTCAAAAAGGTTTTACTCCCATGACATTGCACGGAATTCTCCGAACGACATTCACCTATACTTTATTTGTTTTCGGAGCGATTTTTTTGACGGTTGTTGGACTCATTTTCAGGCTTATACCTTTCGGTAAAAAGGCGCAGAAAGCATGTTTCCATTTTTTGCTGAGGTGGTTCGCTTTTTTGTGCATTTACGTGGAGCCAACGGTGATTAAGAAAATTATCGGACAGCGAAGCGATACTTTTTCCCAGGCTAACGTAATCGTAGCCAACCACAGTTCCTTTCTTGACATTCTGCTGACGATCATGTTACACCCTAAGCTTATCCTCGTTACCAATAAGTGGGTGTGGAATTCGCCCGTATTCGGCAGCGTTGTGCGATTGGCAGACTATTACCCTGTCAGCGAAGGAACTGAAGATGGAATGGAAAGTTTAACTGATAAGATCCGGGAGGGATATTCTATTGTTATTTTTCCGGAAGGGACAAGATCGCCCGATGGCGTTATCAACCGCTTTCACAAAGGCGCATTTTATATAGCCGAGAAGTTCCGACTGCCTGTCCTGCCGCTCCTTATCCACGGCGCTTCAGATGCAATTCCCAAGGGGAGTTTTTATTTGAATGCCGGGCAGCTCACGCTTAAATTTCTTCCTCCAATACGGATCGACGATGAAAATTTTGGCGATGGTTATGCGGAAAGAACGAAGAGGATCAGCCGTTATTTTAAACAGGAGTTTGCTTCATTAAAAAAAGAGATTGAAACACCGCGATATTTTTCGCACAAGCTGATCTCAAATTATATTTATAAAGGCCCGGTGCTTGAATGGTATCTGCGAGTCAAACTGCGCCTTGAAAAATTCTATCTTCCATTTCATGAGCTGTTGCCTGCGAACGGCAACATTTTAGACTTAGGATGCGGCTACGGTTTTTTATGTTACATGCTTCAGTTTTTATCCGATCAAAGGGCGATCACAGGCGTTGATTATGATGAAGAAAAAATCGACGTAGCTGATCATGGGTATTTAAAAAGCAAAAGGCTGAAGTTTTTTTGTTCGGACGTTACGAAATTCCCTTTGGAGAAATATGATGGCATTATTATCAGTGATGTGTTGCATTACCTTTCTCCGGAAGCCCAAGTCACCTTGCTTCATCGGGCGATGGATGCCCTGAATGCCGGTGGCACATTGCTCGTCCGGGAGGGGAATTCCGATCTTAAGGATCGGCACAAAGGAACGCGGGTGACGGAGTTTTTCAGCGTAAAGCTCTTGAAGTTTAACAAATCTACGAATGAATTGAATTTTTTGTCGGCTGAAACCATTAAAGCTGCAGCACTCGAAAAAGGTCTGGCGCTGCAGGTATACGATGATGCAAAATATACTTCGAATGTTATTTTTGTTATCCGAAAAAATTAAAATGTTTTTGGTGACTGTTTCTTTATATATTAAACAACGAGACGCAACGAATGGCAGAACAGTATGATATAGTAATAATCGGGAGTGGATTGGGAGGACTCGCTTGTGGAACCATACTGGCACGAGAAGGCTATAAAGTATGTATTCTTGAGAAAAACAAACAAATCGGTGGAAACCTCCAGACTTACGTTCGCGATCGGGTAATTTTTGATTCGGGTGTGCACTACGTTGGCGGCCTTGACAAAGGCCAGAACCTTTATCAGCTTTTCAAGTATCTCGGCATAATGGATAAGCTCAAGCTGAGAAAAATGGATGAAGATGTCTTTGATGCTATTGTATTCGAGGGCGATCCCGTAGTTTATAAGTATGCTCAGGGGTATGAGAATTTTATTAAAACGTTAGCCAGAGAATTCCCTGGCGAAGAGCAGTCGATCCGGAATTATTGTGCTGCCATTAAGGAAGTATGCAGCAAGTTTCCGCTTTATAATCTGAAAAGTGGTGGTGGCCTTTTTGAAAAAATGACCGCTTTGGAGATGGACACCAAGACATTTATCGAGTCGGTTACACCAAACAAAAAACTTCAAAACGTACTCGCAGGAAATAACCTGCTGTATGCCGGAGCTCCGTACAAAACACCGTTTTACGTTCACGCGCTGATCGTCAACAGTTACATCGAAAGTTCGTACCGCTTTATCAATGGAGGCTCCCAAATCTCTAAGTATTTATCCAGGGCAATCCATGCACATGGCGGAAAAATCCTCAAGCATGTTAAGGTGGCCAAGATTCAGGAGGAGGGAGGAGTAGTAGTATACGCTGAAACCGACAAGGGAGCCCGTTATTACGGCAAGACGTTCATATCGAATATCCATCCCTCTCAAACACTCGATATGATTGAAAGCTCTATGATCAAGAAGGCGTATCGCAATCGAATCAAGAGCCTTGAAAATTCCATTTCTACGTTTTACGCGAACGTCGTGATGCAGAAAAACTCGTTCAAACACCTGAACCACAATTATTATTATTTTGAAAAGGAGGACCCGTGGGCGGTCTTAAATTATACGCAGGAAAACTGGCCCTTGGGATTTGCACTGTTTTTTACGACATCTGCACCCGATGAGGAATATACCGAAGGGGTAACGGTGATGGCCTACATGCGGTTTGAAGATGTGAAAAAATGGGAGAACACTTTTAACACGGTCTCTAACGAAGCAAGCCGTGGCGAGGATTATGAAGCGTTTAAGAAAGAGAAAGCGGAAATATTATTTGATATCGTAGAAAGGCAATTTCCTGGATTCAAGTCTAAGATAAAATCGTATACGACTGCCACACCGTTGTCGGCCCGCGATTATATCGGCACGGACGATGGTTCTTTATATGGTTTAACAAAGGATTATCGCGATCCATTAAAATCCTTCATTTCCCCGCGTACAAAAATTCCCAACCTCTTGCTTACTGGGCAGAACCTGAATTTACATGGCGTGTTGGGGGTTACAGTCAGCGCAGTGCTCACCAGTTCGCAGATTTTAGGAATGGACTACCTAATCGAAAAAATCCATAATGCTCAGGAAAACGGTTAAGGCCATTCTGTGGATAGCAGCAATAATTTTCCTGGCGATCGTCGGACTGATAGTATACGTGCGTGCTGTCGGTACGATAGATCCTCCGATACCCGACTCGTTGCAAGCCCTGAATAAGGAAATTGTGGAAGTTGATACTGGCCTGTTCAAGATCGATAACAATTGGTTCAGGAAAAGCGAAAGCGGATTGTATGAATTATACGTGGAAGGGGACCCATTTGAACGGGGTGCTGCAAATGGTAAACTTACCCGGGATTTGGTTTATTACCAGGAGGAGGTTTTTACGGAACAGATTCACCGTCTTGTACCCTCAGATTTTTACCTGGGAATGCTTAAGTACTTCGTGGGTTGGTTCAACCGTAATTTGCAGGATCACGTCATAAAAGAATATCAGCTCGAAATCCTTGGCGTTTCATATTCCGCCTCTGCGGAATATGATGACATTGCGCCACCCTATCAGCGCATCTTGAATTATCATGCGGCCCATGACATAGGGCATGCGTTGCAAAACATGTCCCTGGTGGGATGTACGGCCTTTGCGACCTGGGGGAACAAGTCTGAAGACTCCACCCTGATCATTGGCCGGAATTTCGATTTTTACGTGGGGGACGATTTCGCCCGTGATAAGATCATTGCATTTTATAGACCTACGGAAGGATTCAAGTTCATGATGGTAACGTTTGGAGGTATGACTGGAGTTCTTTCAGGCATCAATGATCAGGGGTTGACAGTAACCATCAATGCAGCAAAATCGGATGTACCAACAGCATCGGCGACACCGGTAACCCTGGTAACGCGTGAGATCCTTCAGTATGCCTCAACCATTCAGGAAGCATATAACATCATCGCCAAACGAAAAATGTTTGTTTCCGAATCTTTCCTGATTGGCTCGGCGAAAGAAGGAAAGGCATCCATAATAGAAAAGACTCCTGAGGCTATGGATTTTGTCGAAGCGAGAGAGAACTATATACTCAGCACCAATCATTTTTTGGGTCGGCAATTGGGTATGACACAGCTTAACCAAATACATGAACGCACCAGCGCTTCGCCGTACCGGTTTAAAAGGCTTGCCGAATTGCTGGCCCGCAACGGGAAAAATTCGGTAGAGAAAACGGCAGTCGTCCTTCGTGATCAACGAGGAGTTAAAGACGCGGATATAGGTTTGGGAAATGAAAAAGCGATCAACCAGCTGGTTGCGCATCACGCCGTCATTTTTCAACCTGAGAAGAAACGAATGTGGGTGTCGACCTCGCCTTGGCAGCTGGGCAAATTCGTCTGTTATGATTTGGAGAAAGTTTTTTCTTATGAAGCGTTTGAAAACAGGGAGGTGTATGAGGCTGACCTTACGATTCCCGCCGATTCTTTTTTATTGACTTCCGCGTATCGTGATTATGTTAAGTTTAGCCCTTACCGGTTTCCGTTTAACCCTAAGAACGATCTGCAACCTGATAGCCTCATCAAATGGAATCCGAATTCCTACCATGCATACATGCTGGCCGCCGATTACTATTTCAATCGTGAAATGTTTGCGAAAGCTGCTCCGTTATATGAAGCTGGACTTACGAAGGAAGTTGCCACGATGCAGGAGCGCTATCACATGGAAAAAAATCTTGAAAAGAGTAAAGAAAATCTAAAATGATTGTCGGGATCGGAATCGATATGATCGAGGTTGACCGCGTGTTTGACAAGGTTGAAAGACACGAGGGTTTTAAGGAAAAAGTATTTTCAGCAAACGAAATCAAATTTTGCGAAGCTAACCGGAAGTCAGAAAATTTTGCCGCACGGTTTGCTGCCAAGGAAGCATTCCTTAAGGCTACAGGCCTGGGACTTATTTTGGGTCACGAGCTTTCTCATATCGAAGTTATGAATGATGACAACGGCAAGCCTTATATCAACCTGTTAGGGGATTTCAAGAATCACGCGGAGAAAAATGGGTGGCGTACCATCCACGTTTCCTTATCCCACTTGCGCGAGATAGCTTGCGCCGTGGTGATCATTGAGAAGTAACTTTTAAGGAGCCGTAAAAATAAAAAGGATGACCTTTTCAGGCCACCCTTTTCACCTACAGTAAAACTATCTTTTTAGCTAAGGTCCTTCTCTAGTTCGTCGATCTTGCTTTGGGCATCAGTCTTACCTAAAGACAATGACAATTTATAGAGTTCAAGGGCTTCGCGTTTAGTTTCTTTCTTTTTCTTAGGAGCAAACTTGGTGCGATCTGCTGCAGTCTCCAATGCTTGTGCTTGTGCGAAATATAAGTCGGCCTGGCTGGCTTTTGATTGTGCATTGATATCCTCAACGCGAGTTTCCAGGTTGGTTACGTCTTGCTCTCTCATCTTAATAGTTTCAAGATTTTGAGCGATTGCAGAGTCACGTTGAGTTACGGTCATAGCAAGGGACTCATTTTCACCACGCATCTTTTCTACTTCAGATTGAAGGGCAGCGATCTGCTGTGTGCTCAATTCGAGGTCAGCTTTCAACCTTTTGATTGTTGCAGCGTACGATCCTTTCGTGGATTTTACAGATTTTTCAAGGGTAGCGATTTTCGCTTGTGTTTCCTTGATGTGGCTGTTGATGTCTTTCAGACGGCTCTTATAGTCCGCATAAGAAGTACCTTCAACAACATCTGTTCTTAACAATTGACGATTTGCGTCAATTGAATCGATCAACACGCCAATCTCTTGTAGAGTTTGTGCGGTTTGCTGGCTTGCATGAAGTTCAGTTCTTAATGAATCAACTTGAGTTTGGAGGCGTTCTTTTTCTTTTGTATCACAGCTCCAAAATGCGCCGGCTATGGCTAATCCGAATACTAATTTCCTAATCATAAAAGTGAGTTTTAAGTTCTTGGGTATAGTGTAGCAAAGGATGGGCGAGACTAAAAAGACGGGAATGCGGAGAAAAGAAAGCGCTAAAAAACAGGAATTGAGGGCCTTTGTTTCGATGCTTGCCGCAAAGTTCCTAAAAAGGGTGATGGATTATGAGGAAAAAGTCAACAGGTTGAGGCAGAAAAAAACAGAAAAGTCAGGCACTTTGCCTGACTTTTCTAAACAGAGTATAGAGAAGACGTTAGCTATTTCGCGTTCTTGCGGATGTAGCCTCCGAGTTCTTTCCCCGCCTTTGCATATGCCTCCTGAAGCCTTAGTCCTGTTTCGTAGTCAAACCCGAAGACATCACGCCCAAGCGCTTTTGCAATCGTGATCTTGGCTATGACCTTGTTTGGATCCTGCGAATCAACGATCCATGCTTCTGCGTCAATGTAGGCTGGCTTGCTCATGACATGGACATTGAATCCTGGCTCCGTATGTACCGTTTTGAAAATTAATGTGTATTTCGCGTCGTCCCCGACAGTTGACATTTCAGAATGCTTGGAAAACAGCTCGCGAAACTGAGGTTCAAATCGGTCCTGGCGATCCGACTTCCAGTTTTTTTCCCAGCTGTCGCCCCGGCCCGCTTCCTTTTCATTTAATTCTTTTTTCTTTTGTTCGATATACTCTTCCTCTTTATCAAACTTTCCTACAGACATGTCATATTTAAATTCCGTCTTAATGGAAGTTTGTCCTTTTAATGGACCCAAGTCACCCTCTGTAAGCTTGATTTTTTGCGCCAGGACAGAAGTACACGTTGCGATCAACACAATCGTCAAAAAATTTTTCATAGATCTTACGAAATTTGTTTTTAGTTTTTAATAAATCAACCCTCAGGAGTAGCCCGATTATTTACTCTTTACCCGGCAAAGGAAAACAAAAAAGAGGACTTTAAAACGGCAAAGTGTGCAAATTCCTGTCATGGGCGGTTAAGTTGCCCCGGCCTTCTATCAATGGTCATCCTTAATTGCTCGCCTGCAGTTTTTTCTTCTTTTAGAAGCGCGAATACTTTTTATTTTTGTTAAAAATCAAAAAATGGCGCGCGCGACTAAGTGTTTAATTTTATTGCTGCTTTCTTCTTCTTTAGTTTCTGCACAATTCAAGAGCACAAGATTGGACGATGGGTTGGCAACGACGTTAAAATCCGATCCTGGGATTGTGATCAACCGGAAAAACCCGGCCAATATTATCGCTTCCACAGCCACCGATATTCAGTACACTTTTGACGGCGGCGCCACCTGGCAAAAGGTGAGCGGTTTCAGCAACGCATTTTTAATGTCCGACGACAAAGGAAATATTTACTCGTTCTACACCGAAACATCCGGGGAAGGGGAGCAGCGCGTGCAGCAGCTGAAGTGCCAGATTTCATCCGACGGAGGAAAAATTTGGACGCCCGCCGCATCGGTGATGAACGCTAAGGATCAGCATAACCCTGGAGCCGCCCTTGACACCAAAGGCAACATCTGGGTTGCCTGGACGGAGTTCGACAAATTTGGGAGCGCGGATGAAAATTGTCAGTCGAATGTTATGTTAAGCAGCTCCTCCAATGGCAGGAAGTGGAGCAAGCCTATTCAGATTTCACAAACTCCTGGCAATTGCAAAGATGATGATAGCGCTGCCGCGGGAGCGATCCCTGCCATCGGTGTCGACGGTAAGGCGTTCATCACCTGGAGCAATCAGGACAAAATTTTTCTTGACCGATCGTTTAGCGGCGGCGGTTTATGGCTAACGAACGACATAGGCGTCGGCCCCCAAAAAGGCGGATGGGACATGAAGATCCCAGGGTACGACCGGTGCAGCGGTGCGCCTGTTCTTATGATCAATCAAAGCAAAAGTCCCGCGCAAGGCAGCCTTTATCTTGTATGGGCCGATCAGCGCAATGGCGAAGATGACACAGATGTTTGGTTTATACGCTCGACCAATTTCGGCGACAATTGGACTAGTCCCATGAAGCTCGGCGATGACAAGAATAATCATCACCAGTATTCGCCTGCCATGACGGTTGACCAGACCACCGGTTACATTTACGTGGTGTATTTCGATCGCGACAACTATGACGACAATCAAACTGACGTCATGCTGGCGTATTCAAGCGATAGCGGATCCTCCTACAAGCACGTAAAAATCAATGAAGCTCCTTTTAAGCCTGGCAGTCCTGCCGCGAACGGCAAGGCTACCGCTATTACTGCTCATAAAGGTGTAATAGCCGCTGTTTGGACGCAGGTAGATGGAGACCAGGCCAGCTTATGGACTTCGGTAATTAAGCAAACCGACCTTATCCAGCCGCCGGCAAACGCATCCCGCAAAAAGAAATAGGCAGATATTGCTTTTCGACGGCAATAATCGCCTAATCCTCAAACGCGTTATGCATTTTCAGGCCTTTATCCTATTTTTGCAACTTCAAATAAAGTGAAAATGACAGTTGACAAAAATCTGACCTTTAAGGTTAAAGACCTTTCCCTTGCAGAATGGGGACGTAAAGAAATAAAACTGGCTGAAGCTGAAATGCCAGGCCTGATGGCTACTCGTGAGGAGTATGGCAAGCAA
>DASUTP010000250.1:0-3586 GCA_036374515.1 Chryseolinea sp.
TTTATGTTCCTGCAAAAGTCACAACTTCGGGAAATAGGGAAACATTTTCTTACTATATATTAGGAGACTGTTACCCAGTAACTGAAACTTGCATCAAAGCCAAGATTACAAATGGCCAGTTCGGTATGGTCTATTTTGAGAAAGGAATAGGTTATACGGGACATGGTACCAGTGGGATATGTTCATATTATAAAATCACTGATAAATCTTATGCTCTATTAGCCGGACGTAAAAGGCGTTGAACGGGCACGTCCATATTGAAAGGCTGTTTTATCTTTACCTATGACCATCCGCCACGCAACACAACCAGACTTTCCGGCAGTTCTCTCCCTCGTAAAAGAACTAGCGGTCTACCAGCAAATGCCTGAAAAAGTATTGACCACCGTCGAGCAAATGGAGGCAGAAAAAGAATTCTTCCGCTGCCTCGTTGCCGAAAACTATCAAAAAGAAATCGTCGGCATTGCTTCCTACTTCTTCGCGTACTACACCTGGGTAGGCAAATCACTTTACTTAGACGACTTAGTAGTAAAACAATCCGAACGCGGACAAGGCATCGGATCACAACTTCTTGATGCCATCATCAACATCGCAAAACAAGAAAACTGCAAACGCGTACGCTGGCTTGTATCCGAATGGAATCATCCCTCCATTAAATTTTACAAAAAGCGCGGAGTAGAATTAGATACCGAATCGTACGTGTGCGATCTCAACGCGTCACAGATCCGCGACTGGAAATAAATCACAATGCACCCAATCCCTTTCCCTCTTATTTTTGTCTAAATATTTTCAATCGCTCCGCTCCCAAACATATTATCCAGTCCCATCGAATACCTCAAAGGCGTAGGACCGCTCAGAGCTGACATGCTCAAAAAAGAACTCAACATCTTTACTTTTAAAGACCTCCTCGAACACTATCCCTATCGCCACGTAGACCGCACAAAAATTAACCTCATCAGCGAAATACAACCAGATACAGAATATATCCAGGTATCAGGTAAACTCACCAGCGCAGGCCTCATCGGCGAACGAAGAGGCAAAAGACTCGTAGCAGAAATACAGGACGCTTCGGGTTCATTAGAACTGATCTGGTTCCAGGGAACAAACTGGATTCATAAATCGCTCAAAGTCGGAGAGACCTACCTCGTTTACGGACGCGTAAGCTTTTATCTCGGCAATCCCCAGATCACACACCCAGAAATTGAATTGCTGTCAACCCAACAAGCATCGGGACGCAACTTTCTTGAACCCGTTTATCCTACCACTGAGAAATTAAAATCAAAAGGACTTGGTGGAAGACAGATCGGGAAGCTCACTTACACCTTAATTGACCTGCTCAATGAAAAAGAAGTGCCGGAGAACCTGCCTGCAGACATCCTGAAAAGGATGAACCTCGTTCCCCGATTCCGGGCATTGCAGCAAGTGCATTTTCCTGGTTCCTTTGATGATCATTCCGAAGCGATCAGGAGACTCAAATTCGAAGAACTTTTCGTAGCGCAGATCAGGCTTGGTTTGATAAGAGCACAACGGCATCGATTTTCAAAGGGAGTCAACTTCACGCAGGTAGGAGAGCTGTTCAACACTTTTTATAAAAAATACCTCCCCTTTGAACTGACGGGTGCACAAAAGCGCGTCTTGAAAGAGATCCGGCAGGACACAGCAACAGGCCGCCAAATGAACCGACTGCTGCAAGGTGATGTGGGCAGTGGTAAAACTATCGTGGCTTTGCTTTCATTATTGTTGGCAGCAGACAACGGTTACCAGGGATGTATGATGGCGCCCACAGAAATTCTCGCGCAGCAACATTTTGAAAGCATCAAAGAGTTGTTAAAGGATATGCCGGTAAAAGTGGAATTGCTGACAGGCTCTACCAAGACGGCAGAACGCAAACGCATACTTGCGGGCTTGCAGGAAGGCAACACGCACATACTGGTAGGCACGCATGCATTGATCGAAGAAGTAGTGCAGTTCCAAAACCTGGGGCTTGCGATAGTCGACGAACAGCATCGCTTCGGTGTGGCGCAACGCGCCAAATTGTGGACGAAAGCAGTAGTACCTCCGCACATGCTGGTGATGACTGCTACACCAATTCCGCGCACCCTTGCCATGACCGCTTATGGTGATCTCGACTACAGTATAATGGACGAACTTCCTCCCAACCGTATGCCCATCACAACCGTACATCGTATAGAAGATTCACGGTCGCAGGTAATGGACTTTATAAAGGAGAAAATAGCAGAGGGAAGACAGGCATATATCATTTTCCCATTGATAGAAGAATCGCAGAAAGTAGATTATGAGAACCTGATGAAAGGTTACGAAAATGTAAAAGCGTATTTCCCCGAGCCAAAATACTGGATAAGCATGGTGCATGGCCGGCAAAAACAGGATGTGAAAGATACGAACATGCAACGCTTTGTGAAGAATGATACTCAGATTATGGTCGCGACTACTGTGATTGAAGTAGGTGTGAATGTCCCCAATGCCACCGTGATGGTCATTGAAAGTGCGGAAAAATTTGGATTATCACAGTTACACCAATTGCGCGGAAGAGTAGGAAGGGGGCGGCACAAAAGTTTTTGCATTTTATTAACGGCACCTGGAATAAATAAGGAGGCAAGAGAGCGTTTACAGACATTATGCTCAACCAATGATGGGTTCCGCATCGCTGAAAAAGACCTGGAACTCCGCGGCCCCGGTGATATCGAAGGCACGCGGCAAAGCGGGATGCTGAACTTTAAACTGGCAAGCATAGTGCAGGACAAAGAACTACTGCGTCTTGCACATGAATGGTCGGATCGCATACTCGAAAAGGATCCGGACCTGTCATCCGCTGATAACCTCTGCTTAAAACGCCACCTTCAGTCACTCCAGGGTAAAACGGCCTGGAGTAAGATTTCTTAGGCAAGAAATCAAACGAACATTCGTTTCTATTAAGTAAATTGTAAAAAAGACACCTTGGGCAGGAAGTATAGTATAATCCTCATAGTCTTATTGGTTGCTACCCTGAAGTTAACCGCACAATCCGGCTATAGTAATATAGAATTTATCGAGAATAAAGGTCAATGGGACAGCCGCGTACGCTATATGGGTAACGTCAGCGCAGGCGCCTTTTTCCTGGAGCGGAACGGCTTTACTGTCGTAATGCAAAACCAGGAAGACCTTAAGAAAGTGATCCACCGCCACCACGGCGCCACGGGTCAGAATACCGTCTCTGCCAACAGTCCTGATGCCAGCAAAGGAAGAGACCTCCGGGTACGTTCACATGCTTACGCAATGAAGTTTGAAGGCGCTTCCAACGACGCCGCCATCTGGCCAGACAAACCATTGCCCGGCTACAACAATTACATCCTCGGCAACGATCCATCCAAATGGGCGGCAGAATGCAAAATATTTCAAGCCATCACTTACAAGAACGTATATCCCAACGTGGACGTACGCTACTATACAGAATCAGGCCAGTTGAAGTATGATATCATCATAAATCCCGGCGCTGATATCAGTAAGATCGCCATGACCTATGATGGTGCAGATAAAATTGCTGTAAAGAACGGCGAACTGATCATCAAGACCTCAGTAGGAGAGGTAA
>DASUTP010000251.1:0-11400 GCA_036374515.1 Chryseolinea sp.
TGATCTGAAAGTTACCTTTTGATAAACTTTTTCCCCTTTTAAAAGTTGTACCGGAAAGGGCCGGTCAAGGGGCGTACAAAATGTTTTGTAGGACGCGTCACACCAATTTCGCTGATCTTCTGTTTCAAAGACGTCGCCCTCGAATTCCAGGACATACCAGTTAAATTGACACCTCCATCGAAATGCTTTGAGGTCTTTGAACGGGTTGGCGGCCGAGATCATCACTGGGAACGTCTTTTTTATATGCGTGCCGTCTGGATGCATCAGCTCGCACGGATGTCCGACCGTGTCCTTGAGTGGATGCAGAACACAAATGCCAGCCCTGTTCTTCAATACATCCTGCAGAGCCTCGCCGCTGATTTCAAAGGTGACGGTGCTATCGGCAGTGCCCACGATCTGAACGTGCCACTGAAAGATCCTTACATCGTTTACCGTGTAATAACAATCATACTGAATTTCAAAGTGATCTTCATGATCGTCAATTGTTTCATTTTCGATGGTGTGTTCGTACGTAAACCAATTTTGATCACGCAACGCCATGTATATGCTCCTGATAACTTCCACTTCGCCGTAATGAATATGGCGTATGAATCCATTTGCGTAGCCGATGGAAAACACACCAGCTTTCAGCACGTGCAAGTCATTTACTGTTGTCGGGGATGAACTCATCATGTTCGGGAATGTCTAACGGTTTATGAATTGGTCAACGTTTTCCGAAGTAATCTTAATCAATCCTGTATTAATGTTATAAGGTACACTAGTGATTCCTGCTTCCGCATCATTTTGAGCTAACGCGTTCGTCCGGTGAACCATATCGTACAGGAACTGGGCACCGTACCATGTGAACAGTTCCCGCTTTTGGCCGGCCAGCATTTGAATGACTCCTTCCTTTACCAGTTGCAAATGTTCAGGTTCCCAATCGACCGTCGTAATTTTTATTTTTCCCGTCTTGCCCGCTTCTTTTACCGCCAAGGCAATACCCGGACCCGAGTTTGAATCAAACCCACAAATTCCTGCAATGTCCGGATGTGCTGCCAAAAGATCGGAGGTGATCCTTGCTGCCTCTTCCACGTTTGCCTTGTCGTCAAATTTTCCCACAACTTCAATTTCAGGATATTTTTTTAACACGTTTAACAGCCCTTCAAACCCTTGTTCCATGTTTACAAGCCCAAGAATTCCCATGTAAGCAATTTTACCTTTTCCGCCGGTTAATTTCACCATTTCCTCACCCTGCATTTTGCCAATTTCATACCAATCTGTTCCGAGAAAGGCATGGCGGTTTGAACCGGGGATATCGGAGTCATATACCACCGTAGGGATACCGGCCGCAACCGCCTTATTTATGACTTGCGCGATCGCCGGATCTGTGCCATTGATTAGCAACCCCGTTGGCTTTGTGCCGATCACTTCTTCGATCGTGTTGATTTGGGCGGGAACATCCCAGTCGGCGGGACCGAGGATCGAAACCTTGACCTGTCTTGCCTCACCCCAGCGTTTGAAAGCGGCCTGATCGTGATTTACATACATGGGCATCGTCACGGCCGTTGTCACCATCACATATTCCTCGTTTTCTAGATTGATTGCCCCCTTTGGTCCGACGGAAGTGACGCCGGCAGTCGCTTGGTTTCTCTGTGGTAGCTCGCAACGGGTGACAAACAGCAGGAGTAAAGCGGATAGTATTAATATCTTCATGATAAGCCAAACTTTTCGGTGAACTGCGACGCCGGTAAGATAGAACTTTAACCGGCCGCTGCTATTTGATTTCTGAATATTTTTTCTGGAGGAATTTGTCGAGCCATAAGGTTGTGATCAGAATAAGTCCAAGTATTATTTCCTGCCAATACCCTGAAACCCGCGCGATGACCATGATATTCGAAACCAGTCCCATGAATAATGCACCGAGCAAGGCTCCGGGAATTTTGCCCTGGCCGCCCGTCAGGGTCGCGCCGCCGAGAATCACGGCCGTGATGACACGCAGTTCAAGTCCCCGGCCCATCGTAGGAAGCGCCGCACCAAGTCGCGATGATAATAAGATCCCCGCGACTCCTGCTAACATCGAGGAGATGATAAAGGCAATCATCTTCATTTTTTTTACCTCGATACCTGAAAGTTCTGCAGCTCTTTCGTTTCCGCCGATATAATAATACCGTCGGAAAAAGATGGTCTTGCTGCACAGGAAGGTGAAGATGCCAACCGTCCCCAACATGTACCAGATCGGCATTTGTATTCCTAAAAGTTTTGCCTGACCGATGGCGTTGAACCAGTAGGGGAGGTTTTGAATTGCCGATCCGCTTACCATCAGGGCGAAGCCCCGCACAATTCCCATCATGGCCAGCGTTTGGATCATGGGGTTGATATTTTGATAGGCTATAAGATAGCCATTGATCGAGCCGATCATGAATGCACCCAGTAGTCCTGCGACGATAGCGACCGGCACTGGCAGACCGAAGAAATGCATTAAAAATGCAGTAAGACATCCCGTGAAGGCGAGAACAGATCCTACGGACAGATCGAATGCGCCGGAGACCAGCAGCAGCATCATACCCACCGCCACGATCGTATCGACCGAAAGGTTCAATAAGATTTGTGAAAGATTTTCGAATGTTGGAAATGTATCGTTAAAAACTATGCTGGCGATTAACATTGTTACCACAAGGATCACAGCAAGGGAGTAAACGCGGTCTTCGAGTATCTTATGAAGCATGTGCCGGGGTTTCGTTGAAAAACATACAGGAAAGATTTATCAGGTGGCCAGGGTCATTATTTTTTCTTCCGTTTTGTCTTCTCCTGACAGCTCACCGGCAATGATGCCTCTTTTCATCACAAGTATCCGGTCGCACAGGCCGATTAATTCAGGCAGTTCGCTTGAGATCATAAGAACCCCTTTTCCTTCGCTGGCCAACGACTTTAGGATCTCATAAATTTCATATTTGGCGCCAATGTCGACGCCATGGGTTGGCTCATCCACTATTAAAATATCCGGTTCCGTAAGCAGCCATTTAGCCAGCATTACTTTTTGCTGATTTCCACCGCTTAATTTTCCTACCGGCTGCAGAAGACTTTGTGCCGATATTCTGAGCTTTTCTTTTGATGCCGCCGCCATTTCTCTCGCCCGGGCGACATCATAAATTCCGTTCGGCATGATGCTATCAATGCCCGCGGCTACAACATTATCCTGCAAACTCATCTCCGGAAAAAGGCCAGACGTTTTCCTGTCTTCAGACACGTACGCGATGCCGGCAATGATGGCGTTAGCGGGATGGCGTGGATCAAAGTTAACGCCCCGCAGCACGATTTCACCTGACACGATCTTCCCGGCGCCAAAAATTGCCTTAGCTACTTCTGTGCGCCCAGCCCCTACGAGCCCGGCAATCCCTAAAATTTCCCCCCGGAAAAGTCTGAACGAAATGTTAGCGAATCTGTATCCTGTTACGTTCCGGAGCTCCAGCAACACCTCGTCTTTTCGCGTGGCGTTGGTTCTTACCGTTTTCAGGTCACGGCCCACCATTTTGCGGATCAGGAGATCGCGGGTCAATGCTGCCGCGGGAAATGTTCCCTGATGTTTGCCGTCTTTTAAAATACTGATCCGGTCGGCCAGTAAAAATATTTCTTCCAGCCGGTGCGAGATGTAAATGATGGCTACGCCTTTATCTCGCTGCGTGCGCAAAATTTTAAACAGTATCTCTGTTTCAGTATGTGTGAGAGAAGCAGTAGGTTCGTCCAAAATAAAAACCGATGGCTGTTTTGCGAGCGCTTTTGCAATTTCCACCATTTGTTTTTGTGCCGGGGAAAGTTTGCTCACCAGGGTCGTGGGACTGATCGTTTCAAGACCGAGTCGTTGCAATAGATCCTTCGTTCTTTTGAAAAGATCGTCGAATTGAATGACACCGAATTTCCCCACCGGGTGCTGATTGGCGTAAATATTTTCCGCCACGCTCAGGCTATCGAATAAGCTAAGATGCTGGTAAACTATGGAAATGCCTTTGTCGAACGCAGCCTGCGGATTGTCAAGCTTAGCGGGAGCATCATCGATGATTATATTGCCTGCGTCGGGCTGCAGACTACCAGACAAAATGCTCATGAGTGTACTTTTTCCTGCGCCGTTTTCGCCGCATATACAATGAATCTCTCCTCCCGCAATGGAGATCGTTACGTCATCAAGCGCTTTCACACCCGGAAACCGCTTGGTGATATTTTGGAGGTGCAGCGAAATCATGTTAAAATGTTTGCATG
The DNA here is from genome assembly GCA_036374515.1 of Chryseolinea sp. Lineage (GTDB taxonomy): Bacteria > Bacteroidota > Bacteroidia > Cytophagales > Cyclobacteriaceae > Chryseolinea. The sequence goes on from DASUTP010000251.1 coordinate 4,234, forward strand.
TCGACAAGGTTGCTTGTTCGCGCAGACGCATAGGAGGCATGCACAAGACGTACGGTTTCAAAGTTATCCTTGCCGGTAGTTTCGGCGGGCTCTCTTCCCATCATGGAATTTAAAATATTCCGGTTGCAATCCACAATGCTGGAGTGAACAAGGGAATATTTTGGGTCGGCCCACGGATATTCTTTCGGTCGTGCGGAAATGATGTCGGTACGATCTCGCGTCGTAACATGAAGTTCGTAGTCTTTTGTCAGATGTATGGAACCCCGGTCGCCTTCTGCAAGGATAAAGGTCTGGGGAAACGATTCATATTCAAGGATTGAAGCATACGACATTTCAGCGTAACAGCTGACGCCGCTTTTCATTTTCATGAAGACATTAGCTGTGTCTTCACCCTTTATCTTCGGATTGACGCGCGATGCATGACAGTGCAAGGTTCCGACCTCGCCGAAAAGAAAACGGCAAACGTCGAGAATGTGTGAACCGATGTCGGTGAGTATAAATTCGTCGAGCTCGGCAAGAAAAGGTTGGTTTTCAAATACAGGAAACGCGGAACAAAATGTGACCCGCGCTTTGAAGATTTTTCCCACAGTGCCATGGTTCAGCAGTTCCTTAAGTTTCCTGATAGGGGATTGCCACCGCCAGTTCTCGTGCACATACAATGGAACGTTTCTATCATCAAAATAATCCACCATCTGCTGTGCGATATGTAGTTTGGGCGCCATCGGTTTTTGACATATCGTGGTCACTCCGTGCTGCGCGGCCATTTGTGCTAGTGGGGCGTGCGTTTCTACGTTGGTGATTATGTCGACGAAATCCAATTGTTCATTTCGGAAAAGCTCCTCCACGCTGTCATATACCTTCGGTACATGGAATTTATGGGCAATGGATTCAGCTTTGGATCGGACGCTATCATGTACCGCGACCAGTTCGATTCCAGTCAATTCCTTCCAGGCGGCGATCTGGTAATTGGCCCAAAAACCGTTTCCAATGACTGCAAACCGAAGCTTCTTTTCCTCCATTGAAGTGCGTTTTAAGGAGTTTGAACTTTCACGATATTTCCCGTTGCAAGCATTTGAAGTTGGACGAGGGGCAAGGTGATCACGTCGATTTTTGTTAATTGATTTTGACGCCGGGTGCAGGGAAATTTTTCGAGGCGTCATCGATAACGAGTACCCAGTCGGTTCCATCCTTTGGAGGCGTAAATGATTTCACACCGTTTCCCTTAGCGTCGTTGCCTTTTGTTCCCTTGCCGTTTCGTACATCATACCACCAAACATTTTTGGCGGCGCCAGAGACCTTGCTCAGATCTATTCTTACCGGCTTGTTCTGCGGCAGATATATCATCGCATAGGATTTATTTTCATCCCCCGTCGCATAAATTAAGTCCGCGAAGTCCTTTCCTTTATCCGAAACCACGATGCTTTGGTTGGCAACCCTTGAAAAATAAGGCCGCGATAACATCAGATTCTTTAAGAATTGCATCTCGCCTGCAGCCTGGGCGCGGGAAGCGTTTTTCCAACCGATGAGCGTATCGCCAACATTGATGGGTTTATAATGCGCTGTATCCAGGAACTGCCAAATTTGATGATGACCGTATGTCACCCCGCAGGCTCCAGCAAAAACGCCGCGATAGATTCTTGCGCGAACATCGTACGCAGTAAAATAACCGCGTGCTCTCGTCCATTTTCCATCCCAGGGGTTGACAGGATGATCTTCGTAGCAAGGCTCCATGTCCATTGTTGGCTTTTGTGGTTTCATCGCGAGGTCTCTCACGACATAATCCCACGCTTCCGCTGTACGCGCCCCGTGTCCCGACTGAAATGAGTTCATGTCCAGCCAGGGCTCGTCGTGAATGTAACGCGAAGTTGAATTCGGTCCGCCGGCGGGATGGTAGGTTATGAAGGCTTCTTTTCCGAGAACATCTTCAATTCCCTTTGCCATTGCACGCCAGACAGGACGATCGTCCCAGTCCTTTTCATTGCTCTTGTACACAGCCGGGCGGTCGCCGCCAAGAATCCAGATAATATTCCACTGGTTAGCATAGCGTTTTGCCAGTATGCTTCCGAAAGTTTCGGCATTTTCGGGATTAAAGATGATAGGACCGTCACCCCACAGATGTGCTACTTTGTCACCCCAGGTTGGCAGAAGCCCTACATACATGCCTTTTTCTGCGGCCAGGTTGATAACGTAATCAACATGATCCCAATAATCGTATTGATACGGATCATTGGGGTCATTTCCCGGAGTAACGGAAAGTTGGGTAGGGTCCTCGTTGTTCAACGGATAGTCACCATAACGGTTCGGCTCCCGGATGCCGTTGAATTCGGCCAACGCAACAGCCTGCAGCACATTATAACCTTGTTCACTGCGGGTGGCTATAAATTCGGCAGCCTGCTCGCGGTTCATCCTGTGAAATAATTCCCAATCGGTATCCCCCAGCCAAAAAAATGGTTTCCCGTTTTTGTCTACCAGGAATTTTTGATTGTCGCTGACGCGGATTTGTGCCCATGAACTCAGGACAGCACCGAGAGCCACAAGTGTGATGATACCAACCTTTTTCATAGTGACTTTTTAGTTTCGGGAAGAGGATATTTTTTCGCGCTGTCATCGATGATGAGAACCCAGTCCATTCCATAGCCTGAGGTCGGCGGCGTAAATTCATGAGAGGTTTTTTTACTGAATCTGCCGTTTTCCTTTATTTCACCGTTCCTTGGGTTGTACCAGTATGTGATTATTTCTTTACCGGATATCTTGGAGGTATTCACCACGAATTTTTTCCCTTGCGTGGTGTAAACAAAAATGTAATCGGCGCCGCGGGTAGCCACGATGTGATCGCTCGAGCTTAATGTATCCGTTATAATACTATTGTCCGGAACCCTGTCCAGCATGGGTCTCGACTCGATCAAAGCGCGGAGGAATTTCATCTGCCCCGCGCCCGGCAGGTCAATGGCAACATACCACGGATGATGCGGGCCGTTTATCGGCGTTCGGTGCGGTGCATACATTTGCCAAATGTCATGACAGCCGTACGTGTGACCAAATGCGCCGGAAAACACGTCATGATAGGCGGCTATGCGCACATCGTAGGCACTGGAAGTTGCGAGGTCATTTCCGTTAAAGCAGACAGGATGGTCTTCATAGATGGGTTCACCGTCAAGAACGGGCTTTACAGGCTTTAGAGAATACACATAGCCTATTCGTTGCCAAAGCTTGTTTTCACGGCAATGACCGGTTTGAAGCATGTTGAAGTCCAGCCAATCATCATTGTGAAACCATTTTGCAGAGCCGCCCTCGTTGATGCCATTCGGTTGGGGATGAAAGGTCATCAGCGCGTTGTCACGCCCGACGGCTTCTTCTATGCCTGCGGCCATTGCGCGCCAGATTGCGAGGTCGCCTTCGTTCCTGGGAGTCCGGTCTCCGCCTAGGATCCATATAATATTTTTGTCGTCCTTATAGCGGTTGCCGATCCACTTGCCGTAAGCTCTAGCATTTTCCGGATTAAAGATCTCCGGCCCTTTACCCCACCGGTCTTTGAAGACTTTGTCTCCCCACGTGGGAAGCATACCGATATACAGATTTAACGCCGCGGCCTTGCGCACAATAAAATCGACGTGCTGAAAATAAGCTTCGCGCGGTTTTGTCGGATCGTCGTTCTCGAGCGGAATTTCGCCATAGGCGTTTGGCTCATGAAGACCATCCAATTCGGCAAGCACAACGGCCTGGATAACCGTAAATCCCTTTTCTGCACGGTTCTCCAAATATTTAGTGGCTTCTTCTCTGCTGAGCCGGTGAAAGAGTTCCCAGGCGGTGTCCCCAAGCCAGAAGACGGGCTTCCCCTCTTTCGTCTGAAGGAATCGCTTGTTCGCACTGACTTGAAGTTGTGAGAGCGCCATAGTCGAAAATACACAGAGAAAGAATAAGATAAGGTGAATTCTGAAAATACTTGAGCCAGTTGCGTTCATCATCGTTATGCGTTATTGTTGATTATTTTATTTGAGTTCCCGTCAATTAGATACTTTCGTCATCACTTCGACCTGATATTTTACATGCTCAGGATCAAGCACTTTTTTCCAGTCTTCCTTAAAAATCAGTGGCTTTCCAATTTGAATTGCTTTGTAACAGGCATCGGAAAAAACGCCACCCGGTATCTGATCGAAACAGAGGGCGAGGTCGATGTTGATATGGCCCATGAAAAAATCAAAGACTGCGTCCCGCGGAACGCCTTTTTTTATTACTTCATCCATAGCTTCCCGCATGGTGAACATGACAGCGCCCAGGAACGTTTCAGCCAGTCCTGGTTCCAGCAACGCCATTTGCTCAACGGTGATCCTATGTGCCCGCGTAACCGGGGCATACATCGTTTTTGCCAAAGCCTCGCCAAGGGAATAGTGCTCTTCGGGTCCTTGCATGAGCGAACAGACGATGGCCTGACGCGCGGTGATCCCCCCAAAATAGTCGAAGTGCGTTTTTTTATCCGCTTCCCAATTGAAAACGGATGGATGGGTGGGGTGTGAAACAAAGTATGAAATGTCCTTTCGCGTGGGCAAGTGGCCGCCAACGGCAGCAGCAGGATCAAGGGTGACGACAATAGTTCCCGGTTTAAACTTTCCTACCAATTCCCCTGCAACTTTACCTATATAAATGTCGGGTACCGCAAGTATTACAATGTCCGCGTCTGGCAGCACCTCATCAGCGGACGAAACTTTTATTCCCCGGCTTGCCAACCGTTCGATTCCCGCATCGCTCACTTCCAGGTAACTCATTTTATATTGGGAGTCTTTCAAATTATCGGTGAGCCGGCAACCCATTTTTCCGCCGGCTCCTACGAGCACTACATTGTATGTTGCCATATCGCTTATAGTATGTTTGTTTCAAAATATGCCAGCTGCTTCAAATAGCTGATCCCCTCCATTGCCCATTGTTTTTCTTTTTTTATCGTGTCCGCTATACGCTCCTCTGGAACCACCCATTGCTCCAGGATCGCACTCTGGCACCGGTTATATTTCGACAGTTTTTCCATCACCATCGGCAAGTCGAGCATACCCTGTCCGCCAGGCGCACCGGCAACCGTAAATCCCATATTGTGCGGATACCGGCGAATGGTAAAATCCTTGATGTGAAGATTGACGGTAAACGGCGCGAGCAGATCCGTTACCCATTCGATGCCTTCACCTGCTCCGATCGAGTTGACCGAATCCAGGCAAATGCCAACGCGATCGTCGGAAATTGCTTCCATCATGTGGACTAATTCCATTGCCTTAAACCGGTCGTGATTTTCTATTCCTAAAATGATCTGGCGCCTGCGAAGATCGGCGAGGGTATTCTTTAAAATTGAAATGATCGTTTCGGTGTCTGGCTGATAGTCAGACTCATCGATGACAAAGCGCAGCAGCGGCGATCTAAAGGTCGTTGCGAGCTCCAGATATCGCTGAAGATTCTCTTCCGTAAGTCCACGGGCCCCGATCTCCAGCCGGATGTTGTTTGTCTGGACAGTGTTGCGGAGTCCAGATAGCTGATCTGGAGCCATGGAGTGAAGAGGCAGATTATCACCGATCTGCAAACATTTCAACCCAAAAGCTAACGTTTGGGCAACGAGGTCTTGTGCCGTAAGGGGCGCCGCCCCATCGCGGCCATGAAATGCCCACCCGTACGTAAAGCTGCTGATTCCCAAGATCATATTGCACTGCGTTAGTACAATGTTATGACAAGCTTCACGCGATTGCATCTACTTATTTGCCGGATCTGGATGCTATTTTTGCATATATTTAAGTAACGGTCCACGAAAGTGTTTAAATAGAATATATGGTGAAGCAACTCCCGCAAAAGCCGCATTTGCTCAAGATTATTCCTCCGTTGGAAAATTCGATCGTGATAAAGGGCGACGATATCGCATGGAACAATCCATGGCACTATCATCCGGAAATTGAGCTCCTTTATTGCATCAAGGGCAGGGGAACAAACTTTATTGGTAACTCAATCAGGACAATTGAGGACGGTGAACTTTTGTTGTTGGGAAAAAATCTTCCACATACCCGGCAGCGGGACCGCCATTATTATGTTGAAAATCCCAATGAAAAACCTGAGTCGGTAGTAGTGCAGTTCCGGGACGATTTTTTAGGAGATCATTTTTTTGAATTAAAGGAATTTGCGCACGTCGGTAAATTATTTGAGGAGGCTAAGGTCGGATTGAAATTTTATGGCAGCACGCTTACGGTAGTTGCCCGGAAATTGGAAACGATCAAATCGCTTAGCACAACGTCAGCGATTTTGGAGTTGCTTTCAATACTCGATCATCTGGCGCGTTCGACCGAATTTGAGCATCTCAACTCCATTAATTATGTTAGCGATGCTCATGAGAAATATTCTCAGAAGATCAACAGAGTATATCACTACACCATCGAACACTTTCGGGAACCCATCTCCCTCTCGCAGGTTGCGGGTCTCACAAATCATTCGCCTGCAGCATTTTGTCGTTACTTTAAGACGCGTACGCGCAAAAGTTATTTCGAATACCTTACAGAAATCAGAATTGCTTATGCTTGCGAACGCTTGATGGAAGGCAATCTCGATGTAACGCACGTGTGCTTTGCCAGCGGGTTTAACAACCTTTCAAACTTTCACAAGCAGTTTAAAAAGGTCGTGGGCTTAACCCCGAGCGAGTACCGGCATAAGAGTTTAAGAAAGGTTTCCCATTTTAGTCCGCCCCTTTGACTTTTAAAATCGCGGAAGCAATGCTGTTCAGATTTGAATTTGAAACGCGTATATTGTTGATGACTAAATTTATCTTCCCCTATGTCAGACCCCAGATTTCCCAGCCGTCTTAATGTTTATTCAGGAAGAATTTTTCCCGGCCTTGAATTCATGCTTGTTGTGGTCATCGTCCTTGTTTTTTTCGGGACAGGCTTTGCGCAGCAAAAGCCGGCGCCTAGGCTTATTGTTAGGGGCGACGATATGGGATTCAGTCATTCAGGAAACGTGGCGCTCATGCAAAGTTCGTTGGAAGGGATTCAGACGTCGATTGAAATCATAGTTCCCTCACCATGGTTTCCGGAAGCAGTAAAAATGCTTCAGGATAATCCTAAGATCGATGTGGGTATTCACATTGCGCTGACCAGCGAATGGGACAATGTTAAGTACAGGCCCGTGTCGAACAGTCCTAGCCTTACC
>DASUTP010000252.1:0-8118 GCA_036374515.1 Chryseolinea sp.
GGCGATTGTTACTGCGTGCACACGAACCACTGTAGTTAATGGCCCTTGTCGTGAGCGCGCCAACCCTGATGTGTTATTAATCTATGGACTAAAATATCCCTAACAAACAAGGATAGGTCGAGGCCACAATTTTTCAGTCAAGCAATCGCTATAGCTGCAGTTAAATCAGCAGAACACAAACGACTGTAGAAAACTTTTTAGGCCTCGTTCCTGAAAACCTCCAAAATAGGCTTTCTGCGGGGGCATGAATTTCGCCAATCACAAAGCTATTGGAAATTCCACGGCATATTTCTAGATTCAGGTCTCAAATCATTTGGACAAAAAAATAAAGTCAAGGCTGCGAGCGGAAGGAAGGGTCTGTAGCTAAAGCTATCAAATCACAAATTGCAAAATTGCCTTCAGATTTATTTTGTGGACCTCGTCGGGATTATGGCGGGCGTCTTTAACGCTCACTTTTACGTTGAAAATGCCGCACTACTCACCTGACAGGGTTGTCTCTTAGTTTGAACATCCAGCAAGTTGCTGCTTTTTTGAAGACGGGTGGAAAAATGTGGCGCGCGCCCCGAGTAAATGAGCGCTTAGCCCGCTGGTTGTTTTTTTTTAGATTAATTTATGAAAACTGTTCATACACTTTCTCTTACCGATCCCGGGTTTTCACCACGGCCTTACAATACGTTTGATAAATTTTGGATTGCGCGAATCAAAGATGAGCGCGACCTTCAGTTCGTTTATCTGGCACTGGAGATCACACTCCTTATGGTGCCATTAGGCGTATTGTTATTCATACCTGCGATAACCGGCTGGTTATGGTGGACCATCGCGGTATTGTACTATGTAATGAACAATTTCATGTTTAAGGGCCCCTTCGGATTGATGCTCCATTGCACCAGTCATCGCCCATGGTTTACTCATAAAAACCGATTGTTCAATTATTACCTGCCCTGGGTGATAGGTCCCTTCTTTGGACACACGCCCGAGACCTACTCGGCACATCATCTCGCGATGCACCATCGTGAAAACAACCTCGACGAGGATCTTAGTTCGACAATGCACTATCAGCGCGACAGCATGGTGGATTTCATAAAGTATTTTTCCAAATTTTTCTTTTTCGTTATTCCATCCCTCGCGCTATACTTCAATAGCAAGCATCTTGTAAAACTGAGAAATCGGGTGATTTATGGCGAACTGTTTTTCTGGGTATTGTGCTTCGGATTGATGTTTGTGAGCTGGCAAGCTACCCTGGCCGTCTTTGTGATTCCATTGCTGATCAGCCGGCTGATAATGATGGTAGGCAATTGGGCTCAGCATTCGTTCATCGATCCAGATGATCCTTCCAATTTTTACAAAAACAGTATTACGTGCATCAATACTCCATACAACAACAAATGCTGGAATGATGGCTACCACATCAGTCATCACATCAAGCCAAACTTGCATTGGACCATGCATCCTGGCCACCTGATCGATAACATGCACCAATACTCGGAGAACAAGGCATTAGTGTTCGAAGGGATCCATTTTCTTCACGTATGGTGGTACCTGATGACAGATAATTATGCGAAACTCGCCAGCCGCGTGATTAACCTTAATGGCATGTTTCAATCCGAAGAAGAATTGATTGCCCTGATGCGGAACCGTACACGAAAGATCCCTCTTGCCCTGAAATCTTAATCGGCAACCGGAGACTTATAACAAAAAGTCTTCCGGAAAGCACCAAAGCAAGCTTAAGGAGTTGAATGTAACCTGAAATTCAGTCGTGAAAGTATTGTAATCCCAAAAGCCATGTCGCAGCATGTTCCATTCGCGACTGCGGCGGGTCATTGTCCAACTTATTGGCTATTGTAAAATCGAAAAGACAGGGGGGTAAACCTGCCTTTATCTTGAAATCACCATACATATATTCGTTAAAAGGCTTTAACGTTTTAGTTCAGATCTTTCGTGATAATGTTTATTACCTCGGCACGTTTCATATTTAGCAGATTCAGGTTAATCCTCGTACCCGCTCTTAATTATGGTAGAAATCATTTTGAATTGCTCCGTTGCATGGAATCGGTGTAGCGTATGCGCCGGTATTATTATTCCTTCACCTAACCTGAGTTTATAGTTTTTATCGTTGATAATAACATCTGCCGTGCCGTCAATTATTTGGATATAAATTTCAAAGGGGGAATGGACTTCCTTTAATTCCTTACCTGCATCAAATGAGGAAACAGAAATATTACCCGTGGTTTTCTTTATTATCGTCCTGCTGACGACCTCACGCGGTACATATTCCAATATCTCTACGATGACGTGCGCTTTTGATTTTTCCAATTCCAAAATAGGTCCCCCTTGAATGGACTGCTCATTATAACTAGTTGTGTTTTTTTTCATGGCATCGCTTAAATATTGTTTTGACATCTACTGCTTAATTGTTCTCGCGAACAGCACGGATATTCAGTGAATTTTACAGAATAAACTCAATGACGATTTAGGACATTTACACTATTAGAAAAAATACGGCTCTTATCCAGAAGAGATACAAAGGAGAGCATATTAACCCGCTCGACTATTACATTCCTGACCTAGATGTTTATATATATTACGTTTCACATGTCTTCGAGATTTCCCTTACGCTTCTTTTTCAATTTTTTAAAGAACGAAGGAGAAAGGCCGGTGATTTTCTTAAACTGGTTGGAAAGGTGCGCCACGCTGCTGTAATGCAGCTTATAAGAGATTTCCGTAAGATTTAACTCATCATAGAGCAGCAATTCCTTTACTTTTTCGATCTTGTTAATGATAATAAATTGTTGTATCGTTATACCCTTCACTTCCGAGAAAACATTCGAAAGGTATGTGTAATCGTAGTTCAGCTTCTCGCTGATGTAATCGGAATAATTCGTTTTTGGTATTTCTTCCGAATAGTGGATCATTTCCACAATGACATTTTTGATCTTTTCAATCAAAATACTCCTTTTGTCATCTAGTAGCTCCAATCCCGACTTTAGCAAGTTAGTCTTCAGTTGTTGGTGCTGTTGTTCCGTTACATCGTCCAGCATTTCAACCATGCCCAGGTCAATAGCCCCAAATCGAAGACCGAGTTTGTTGAGTTCATCCTTCACCATCATCTTGCACCGAAGGCTCACCATATATTTAATGTACAATTTCATAGGCAGTTCGTGTGCTTCCTGCAAATACAGATCCGTTTGTTTGCAAGTCTGGTGCTTCGGGGAGTATAAATCAGTGAATGATGCAAGTTATTAAAAATATGCTGTAATACTTTCCGCCTCCTAGCGCCATACCTTTACATATAAGTTCGAAGCCAAGTGTGACTAGAATCAAAATGTTGGCACCAAACGTGTACTTCATTGCAGCAACGATAGGCGTAGGGCTTTTAAATCAATTTTCTTTACCATGTAAACAAAACACCATGAAATACAAAAAGATTCTTTCGTTGGTTGCGGTCAGTGCCGCGTCACTTTTCGCTTTTGAATTATTCGCTCAGGATTCTTCGGTAAGCAAGGGGGAATACAACCGTGCGGACAGCGTACAATCTGTTTATGACCGCGACCAAGCACAAACGCAAAAGGCTAAGGATGCAGAACGAATGACCGATGCGAAAAACGAGCAAGTAGACACCAAAGCCAAGCAAAAGGAAGCACAACGCGTTGAAAATGAGGCCGACGATGCTGCCAAGCAGTCCAAGGATGCCGTAAAAACTGAAAAGAAAGCCCAGAAGTTGCGCAAGAAAGCGGATAAGCAAGCCAAAGAAGCTGAAGCGGCACGGGACAAATCAGATCTAAACTAGGTAACAGATAACCAGGATGGAAGCTATTTCAAAGGCCCATAAAATTGCGAAATTTGTGGGCCTTATGGTTGAGCGATACTGTCAATCGGTCTAAATGAGGTGCATTAGACGATCTAAAATGCGATGATTCACCAGATATTAGTTCTTCCAACCAGTTAACGCTACAGATAGGCGCCTCCAACGGGCGAAGGTTGAGTTGTACTGTTAAATCCATAACCGGCAAAACCGTAAAGCCCTTTGCGGCCAACGACTCCTATATCAGTGAATAATGTAACATTTGAGACTTTGAATGTAACGTTAATTGTCGTGCACGAGCTAGCTTTACTTCTGGAGCTGCCGTTATCTTGAAACCTGTCGCTCTTATCCAATTCCTTTCCGATCAACATTCCTTGAGGATTTCGATTTTTTAAGTTTCAACCCATTCATTAACAACATTATGACCGAAAAAAATATAATCCTGAATCAGTGGGCCAACAGACATAGTCTGACACCACCCCGTATAAAAGAAAGCTCAAATCCGGTGATCCGGTTTCTCGGCCGATGTTTTGATGGACTTTCAGTCTTTGTGAATAAATGGTCAACTCCTTAAAACAATCGGTTGGAGGTTCAAGGGTTAAGTTGAATCTTTTGAACGTAAATAAACACTTCTCACACATGACTACAACAAACGTGTCAACGAGTCTTAAAACCAACTGGGAAGCTCAGAAGGCGAAATTGAAAATGCAATTTCCCAAACTGACAGACGACGATTTAAATTTTGGCCAGGAAAAGAAGGTTGAATTCTTAAATCACATGGAAACCAAGCTCGCACTAAATGCTCAAGAGGTAACGGCCATCATGGAGTCGGTTTAGGTAGGTGATAGTAGACGCGCGGAATGCGCCACGCTCCCGTCACGTCATCTGAAGCGCCCGTATCAACCAATTAACATTAAACTTTAAGGATGAAAGACAGGAATAAGCGCGACAACCTATATCAAGAAGGAACGTCGATATCAGCAAAGGAAAATCCGGGATTAAAACTCGTCATTACCAAGTATTGCCAGCGAATTTATTACTGCGCTATTGAAGGTGAAACGGGTCAACAATTTGCTTATTTCGAACACAATCTAATCCCCCCGGTAAAAACGACGATTTGAAAACAACTTGGATAATAAATATATGAGATACTTAAGAAATTTATTCGCAAGCTTTATAAAACCCTTTACGGGCAACTTTATGTGGGTTGCAACATACGCCAGGGTTCCAGAACCAACAAATGACGTCAAGCATTATAGTATTCGCGATGGCTTCCGGCAAAACTTACCGGGATTCAGCTTTACACCAAACAAATAATCTACAGTCTTTAATCCGTGCATGTGAACGATTGTTTGCATGCATTTTTTTTGAAACAAACAAGTTTTTGTCTTCGCTTCCATCATAAACACAACTAACATGATGAACTTTCTCAACAACAATTTGCGCTCCCTTGTCCATGTTAGTTTAAAGGAGGTCCTCGAGAATATTTATAACATGCTCACCCGTCGGTCAATGCACAAACCATTTTACGCTGATTCGTTCGTTATCAACGGCGGGCCTGAATCGACGCCGCCTGTTGCATTCCTGCATTCTAAACCGACAAAAGGTCATCGGTTCAAGAACGTCGTAGCAATGCCCAGACGAATTGATCTACCGTAGCGGTATGTTGACGCAATCATCGACTGCATGATGTTCGGATTCCAGGAGATCAGGGTACATCGTTTTCGCTGAAAGATGATCTGGTACCAAAAACAAAACCCTTCTACCGGATCAGCATGTTCTATCCAGTTTCGGAGATGCTCATGGGAAAGCTTTTCTGTGGATGGTCTTATCGAGTTAGACACCTACGGCACCTTCTCAATATCACCCAATTTCCATGTTCTTTCGAACAAAGCCTTTTCTGGTCCGTAGAGGCGGAATAATACTTCAAACTGACCATTGGGATCTGTTGGAATCCAGTTGGATTCCTTACCTGCCGGCGCTTTCGACGCAAAATATATATCAACCGAACCATCATTGTTCTTCTGAACCATTGTGTCGTTTGAGGCGCGGCTCGCACCAGACACATTCTTGATTAGGGCGTGTGTTTTCCGGTCATATACTGTAGCAGACCAATATTGTTTCGTTGGCACGTTTGCAGGTACATGCAGGCGGTAAGTTTCAGCACCGCTGAGCGCGTTGCCTTCTTTATCTTTTCCGGCAATAAGATATATCTGTGCTGTTCCCAACCGCTTGATGCCGATGTACCCTATAGCGTACGTTAGACTGCGCGCGTCAACCGGGTATATATCCGTTTCAACATAACTTGATGATCCCGCCTTAATGAGTTCAGGCATTGCAGGCACCGCCCAATGAGCATCGGCATTGAGTGGAGGAAAACCAGCATCGTACATCAACTCGATATATTCATGCGCTCCTTTCGTAGCAGCGTTCAGAATTTCAATTGTTCTTGTATCAGGATTGAACTGCTTCCCTTTCTCTATTCCGATAGTTTTAAGTTGATCGATCATGCATTTATCCCGCGTAAGCCAAGGCTGACTTTGTACAATCCGGTCTAGCGATCTGAAAAATTTCTCATCGTAAGGTATCGTGGCATCATACAGTACACCGTTTGCATCGGTGAACTTTGTCTCACCTGGATTGCCGACCTTGGACAGCGGATAAACCTTAAGCCTTTTACCGTATGCCACAGCTTTGGTTATATCAGCTTCACTATGACTTGCAAGATTAGAACGAAACAGTCCGTAACCTTCATAAGTATCAGCAGGCAGTACGATGTACCCGGAGGGCGTCTTTTTATTATAACCAGGCGGCAGAATCAGATATTTTCCACCAGCACCTTTGTCAGCACCGTAAGGTCCAGCATCTTCCAGAGGCATTTGAAATACGTTGTCGATGTTCGCAGCGAATGAAGATGCACCTTCTGCTGGCGGAACGTCAATCACTAAAGGCCCGACATCTTTTGTATTGAAAAAAATCATAAAGTAGATGGCATCCGGGTTGGGGGTAAGCGTTTGATTATGCCAATCGACAGGCTGTGACCAAAAAACAATCTCATTCTGCTTGCTATTTGTTTTCGTAAGCATTTGCTGAAGCATCAGATCATAGTTTACCGCTGGCATTCCCCAGATGACGGCTTGCAAGGCGCGCTGATAGATCATTTGCTCTTTGATGTTCGCAGGTTTAAATGTAGTGGCAGTTGAATCGATTGGGTCTGTCAGGCGATCAGGGTTCGATTGATGCTGATCGTTGGTGCATGCTGCCATGCCGATGACGATAGGGAGCAATAACGGAATGAGGAGTTTTATTTTCATATTTCAATTCATTTCAAAACATCTAAATTCTAAAACTGGGTATTGAACCCTACGAATGTCTGAAACTTAGGCTGGCCCACACCTTCGGCCAACACAGTAAACTGAGGCTCGGCAAAAAGGTTGAAGACAACTTTTCCGGCCTTCACTACTTTACCCAGTCCTAACCCTAAGGGTACACTGTAATCTCCTGAGTTAAGATTGAAAGTCCAGATGCCAGTGCTCCGCGCGTAAAAACCTCCACCAAGTTGCCAGATAAAAAATACCTGTGGTATAAGCAAGTTAACATCTGGCCGGTCTTCATCACCAGCAAAAGAAGCCTGCCACTGAAGCAAACTTCCGATTTGCACAACGTGACTCTTTGCAAAAAAAGCAAGGGCAGAAATTCCAGCCTGCCATTTTCCTGAACCGAGATTATTTGTGCCGGTAGGAGCCGTGATCGTTGGTCCGACACCAAACTTATTCCCTGTGGAATTCGGAAATGAATAAATAGCAAACATATTAAGATCACCCGCCCCGGTCGTTGGCCCTTCCGATGGCGGGGCTGATACTATAAAGGGCATTGTAGCCCTGAACAGGAAATTTCCGACGGGCTGAGAATAGCGGAGCATGAGCTGGTTCATGGAATAGCCTTCGAGACCATACATTGACGAGACAATATAATTTTGCACATTTAGTGCTTTGATTTGTGCCATCGGGTCATTCGCCCTTTTTACCTCCTCATCCGAGGGTGCAGTATGAGCAGGTGCCTCCTGACCTTTTACAATTAATGGAAACATCAATACCACAAGGGCGAGGACATTTTTCATAACTTTTGTAGCAACGGTTTCACATCATACTACTTCATTAAACTTCAATCCTTTACTCATGACCGAATATACATTTTTTTAAAAAAACCGAAAACGTTTAGGATTGTTTGACCTGATGGTTGCTTCATAGATGTAAGTTGAAATAGTAACTCGGTTTTTCCAGTGGTAAAAAAGCAAGCTCAGCATCTGAGAAATC
>DASUTP010000253.1:0-2574 GCA_036374515.1 Chryseolinea sp.
CCGCGGCGCCATTTTGTTTCGGATCGCCGTGCCAGGGAGAGCCCCAGGTATAATTTGCCCATAGCATGCCCGTGATCATGCCCAGGATGCCAAAAACGAGGCCGACATTCGCGCACTCGACCGACCGGATGTCCAGGTTGCTGGTGGGCTTCCGGAGATATCGCACGGCATAGTAAACCGAAAGGCCGAACAGGAGTACCATGCCAAACCACATGGGCACGTGGAAATACAATGCCCTGACGGTTTCATTAAGAATGTTTAGTCGCGGAACATCAAAAAGCAGTCCCCCGACGTGTACATAAAGCAATAAAGTTATGGCCAGTATCTTGACCCAGGTTTTCATGCCTTAAAAGAGGTCTTTGAGATAAATAGAAATAATTAACTGCGCCAAATATAGGGGAATAGCAGGTATGCCAGGGCGACCATAATGCAATTTATTCCCAGCAGATTCAAAAGTTCATCCCGGCTTTCAATGAACGCTAATCCGTCCAATGCATTTTTGGTTACTTTGATGGCCATTAACAAAAGCGCGATAATAACGGGAAAACTGAGCACCGCCATAAGAATATTGCTGTTGTTGGTTTTCGACGCGATCGCCGAAATCAAACTCAGGCAGGCGGAAAATCCAAATGAACTCAGCAGCAGGGTCAAGATAAAAAGTCCGAAATCCTGCACTGGATTGTCGATGAACATAGAGAACAAGCCGTAGCCCATCAATGCGAGCACAAAGCTTAAAATTACGTTGTAAATAATTTTTGAAGCTATGATAGCCTGTGGGCTGGCAATGGAATAATAGTAGATCAATAGTCCTTTCTTTTCGCCGATGAAACTCTTGGCAATACCATTCACATTTGCAAAAAGGATGGAAAGCCAAAATAATGCTGACCATGTTGCTTCGTTGATGCTGCTTTGGCGGAGACTAAAGGTGAGGTAGCAGATAAAAATGATGCAGACAAGGTAAAGGCTGATCCCTGAAATGACTGCCTTTCGGCGGAGTTCGAGGATGAATTCTTTTTGGATGAGGGTGAGGATCACGGTTTTTCTTTGGCGGCATCTGCCAGTTTTAGAAGCTTCCGGATGGATTTAAAAGTGATGAGCGCTCCAACCGCGAACAAACCCACAATCGAGCCTCCTACTATTGAAAGGGAAAGTTTTGGACTCACCGGCCTCTCGAATTTGGTGAAGCCTTCGATCACTTGAACGCTATTTGCCAATGCTAGACTATTTTGCAGGTTGATCATTTCCTTTGTCAGGTCAAGAATTTTCGAATTAACGGTTGTTGGATCAAACATGACGTTGCCTCTCGCGCTTTGAAAAAATTCTCCGCTGATAATCCTTTGCTTGAACGCTTCCATGTCTTTTATTTCTTCCTGGACTTTCGCGAGCGTTTGCTTTAAGTAGTTCTTGTTTTGCTCGACCCGGATTTTTACGAACTCATTGTTCTCAAGATAGTGGATGACACCCTCTTGCAGCTCGGGCCACACATCCTGGTCCAGAACATAACCGGTAATAATAAATTTATCAGTTTCCTTTAGATCGTCAACGCTGGCGATATTATCGATTGTCAACCGCGTAAAGGCTTTCGCAGTTTTTTCAGACACATTGAGCAACCTCATTATGGTAGAGAAATTACCTTCCCGCCGATGTGTATTTATCCTTTCAATTAAGTCTTCGCTGTAGGACAGGGTGAGGATGGCCGAACTAACCAACATTTTCGATTCGTAGACCTTTTGCGATGAGTAATAATATGCTACGCCCAAAGCAGTACCAACACAAAAAAACAGGACTATGATTAAAAAATTTGCCCGTACAACGTTGATACCTGCGAGAAACAAGCCAATCAGGTCAATCTCTTTCTCGTTCTTTGCGCTTTCCATGTTTTACTATTTGGCCGAAAAATAGAAAATAAATACAAAATCCCTCCAATCTATTAGTTTTGTGCGCTAATTAATAGCCGTATGCGTTCAACTTCAGCTGTATTGGTTACAGGTGCAGCCGGTTTTATCGGTTTTCATCTTTCGAAAAAGCTTTGTGATTTGGGTTATGAGGTTTTGGGAATAGATAATATCAATAATTATTATGATGTCAAGCTTAAGAAGTCCCGCCTGGAGGTGTTAAAAAATTCGCCTGGTTTTACGTTTGAGCAAATCGATTTGGTCGATTATAAGAGCCTAGGTGGCCTCTTCGAAAAGAATTCCATTCAATATGTGGTTAACTTAGCAGCGCAGGCGGGAGTTCGATACTCGCTGACCAATCCACATGCATATCTTGAAAGCAATCTACATGGGTTTCTTAACATCCTGGAAGTTTGCAGACACCATAAAGTAAAGCATCTCATCTATGCGTCCTCAAGCTCGGTTTACGGAGCCAACAAGAAAATGCCTTTTTCAGTACATCAGAACGTCGATCACCCGATTTCGTTGTATGCGGCGTCGAAGAAGTCGAACGAATTGATGGCACACACGTATTCGGCGCTTTACAACCTTCCGACTACAGGACTTCGATTTTTTACGGTTTATGGACCGTATGGCAGGCCTGACATGGCTTTGTTTTTATTTACGAAGGCAATAGTGG
>DASUTP010000254.1:0-3489 GCA_036374515.1 Chryseolinea sp.
CCCCTGGTCGAGCTTTCAAAAAACAATGCCGTCGACATTCGCTTCATTGAAGAAATGCCGTTCAATGGCGAAGGCAACCATTACCCTAAGCTTAACTGGACCTATAAAAAAATTCTCCACTATATAGAAAGCCACTACACCAACCTCGAAAAAATACCCGACGCCCCGTTTTCAACATCATACAATTACCGCGTTCCTGGTTATAAGGGAAGTGTGGGCATAATTGCAGCTTTCAGCCGTACATTTTGTGGAACCTGCAACCGTATTCGGATTACGGCCCAGGGAACTTTAAAGACCTGCCTGTACGATGATGGCGCCCTGGATATCCGGCAATTACTTCGTTCCAACGCCAATGACTTAGAGATAAAGCAGCATCTTATCAAAGCCTTTAATTCGAGGGCAAAAGACGGATTCGAAGCAGAAAGGAAACGGAAAAACCACCTGCCTGTTTCAGAATCAATGTCGACCATCGGCGGTTAGGGCAATCCCTGCGCCTCCTGTGTTCTGAAATTAAAAATCGTCATCAAGTTTTATTGCGCAATCTTCCTATTTTGCGGCTCGTTATTCCATTGCTATGAAAAAAATAAACTTTTCAAAGGACGTGCTTCCACATGCCGTAGCCATCGGCGTATTTCTCCTTGTGACGTTATTTTTTTTCAATCCGATATTTTTTGACAACAAGGTATTAAACCAATCGGACATCACGCAGTGGGAAGGTTCATCGAAATCCATGCGCGATTTCCGTGACCAAACCGGCGAAGAACCTCTGTGGACCCCTTCCATGTTCAGCGGCATGCCAGGGTACCTCGTTAATGTCGAGTGGGGAAATAAAGCTGTCAGCTTGCTGAAAACCGTTCTCGCATTCAATATACCGCACCCTGTTTGTAATATTTACCTGGCGTTTGTCTGCTACTACATTATGCTCCTCGCTTTTGGTGTAAGGCCTTATCTTGCGATTGCGGGAGCGCTGGCGTTCGGACTTTCAAATTATTTGATTGTAGGTCTTGGTGTCGGCCATAATTCGCGTATCGGAGCCATCGCATTTATGCCACTGGTGGTGGCGGGCGTTCATTTGATTTTTTCCAATCGGAACATCCTGGGATTTGGTGTTACAACGGCAGGGCTGGCGCTGCATTTCCGGGAAAATCACGTGCAGATGACCTATTACCTGCTTTTAATTTTGATTGCTTACGGCATCGTGCAGCTAGTTGTATTTATAAAAGCAAACAAAACCGTGGAGTTTTTTAAATCAGCTGCCTGGCTGATTCCCGCCGCGGCCATAGCTATCGGGACATTTGCCGGACCGATGTGGGCAGTTCAGGAATACAGCACTTACTCGCGTGGTAAATCTGAATTGAATTCACCGAACGCATCGGAGTCTTCTACGGGCCTTGGAAGGGAATATGCGTTCAGGTATAACTATGCTATCGACGAGCCAATGACGCTGCTCATTCCCAATTATTACGGTGGCTCCAGCAGTAACTTGTTGGTTCAGGATCGTGAAAGCGAAGTTTATAAAGCCCTCGCAAGGAATGGCGACGAAAAGACCTTTAACCAACTCGCCTATTATTCCGGAGCGTACTGGGGTCCAGCAACAAGTGCTCCTTATTATGCCGGAGCGATTATCGTCTTTTTATTTGCTGCGGGAATCGCATTTGCGGAAAAAAAATACGTCTGGTGGTTGATTCCAGTTTGTATTCTGGCAACCATGATGAGCTGGGGTAGTAACTTTTCAAGCTTCAATTATTTTATATTCGATTACCTTCCTGCCTACAATAAATTCAGGTCAGTCACCTTTACAGTGGTAATGATAATTTTTTCAATGCCCTTGTTGGGATTTATCGGGCTGGAAAAAATAGTCGACCAGGGACTGACAAAGCCGGCCAGAAAGAAATTGTTGATTGCTTTCGGAGTAGTTGGTGGGCTCTGCCTCTTGCTTCTAGTTTTTGCGGGCGTTCTCAGCTTTATAAGAGAGGGCGAACAACAGCTTCCTCCATGGTTTCTCAACGCCTTGATCGATGATCGTAAGGGATTACTTAGAAGTGACGCCTTCCGATCCCTTGCGTTTATAACGCTTGCATTTCTCGCCATATACTTTGAGTTGTGGAAAAAATTGGCTTCCATCGTTTTTTATTCTTTGTTCATAGTCCTGGTGCTGTTTGACAGTGCTGCCGTGGATGCACGATATCTTACAAAGGATGATTACCGCCGAAAACGTGACAATACCTTTTTTGCTGCGACCGAAGCCGATCAAGAAATATTAAAAGACAAATCGTATTATCGGGTATTCAACCTCGATCCGCAAAGCATATTCCTTGAGGCCCGCACATCTTACTTTCACAATTCCGTCGGCGGCTATCATGCTGTAAAGCTCCGCAGGTATCAGGATCTTTATGACTCGTGCATTTACAGTGAAACGAATGAGCTTATTCAGGATGCCTCGTCTGGTACCGTTGACTTCTCCAAATACAGTGTGATCAATATGCTCAATGCAAAATACATTGTATATGGACCCGGACGCGATAATGTTATACTAAATGAAGGGGCCTTGGGAAGTGCATGGTTTGTTTCCAGTATTACCACTGCCAGTTCGCCTACGGACGAACTAATGAAACTACGCGATACGGATACACGAACTACGGCTGTTGTAGACGGCTCAATGTTCAAGGTGCCCGACATCAGCTTCGACAGTGCTGCAAGCATCACGCTGGTAGAGCATAATCCCAATTACCTAAAATACGAAAGTCAGTCCGCAAGTAACGGCTTCGCGGTTTTTTCAGAAATTTATTATCCCAAAGGATGGATCGCGCTGCTCGACGGAAAGGAAACTGAAATTATCAGAGCCAATTACGTTTTACGTGGCTTGATAATCCCGGCAGGTAAGCATACCGTCGAATTCAGGTTTCAGCCAAAGGCGTACGTTGTCGGAAACAAAATAACTGCGATTTCCTCCTGGTTAATGCTGGTGATCGTTATCGGATGCATTGGGTGGACGCTGAAAAAAGAATAACTTTTGCAATCGGAATTACGACGAAACCGTCACGAGAAACACACGCTGATCGGAGGGAAAAGGCACATTCTTAATAAGCTCCTTTTACCTTCATCTTTAAAGTAAAAACGGATTTACTGGCTGTGATAAAAAGAGTCTTCCGATCTTTTCCGCCAAAGCACACATTTGCGGTCCACGGAGCGTCTACAGGAATGTTTTCAATTTTTTCGCCCTTGGGATTAAAAATCGTCACGCCTTTTCCCGTAAGGTATACGTTTCCTTTGCTGTCGATGGTCATTCCATCGGAACCCATATCTGCGAATAATTTTTTACCGATCAACATCCCGTTTGATTGAATGGCGAAGGAATAGGTTTTTCGTCCACCGATATCCGCCACGTACAATTTCTTGCCGTCGGGCGTCCCGACAATGCCATTCGGTTGTTTCAACCCGGACACTGCAATGGTTAACTTGCTTCTATCGGGTGAGAGGTAGTAAACG
>DASUTP010000255.1:0-5887 GCA_036374515.1 Chryseolinea sp.
CGTGGGGCACAATGCGGAAATCACGGCGCTTTTGATCAGTCCCGACGGAAAAATGCTCATAAGCCATAGCGTCGACGGGATAACCAAGTTTTGGGACCTCGGTACGGGCAGGGAATTCTTTGAGCATATTCATCTTGGTGAAAACGACTGGATGGTAAAAAATCCGGAAGGTTTTTTCAACAGCACCGGCGACGCCAGGACATTCATTCACTTTGTAAGCGGACTGAAGACTTACTCCGTCGATCAATTTTTTGACGAATTCTACCGGCCCGATTTATTGCCAAAAATCTTCCAGAACCGTTCAGGGTCTCAGGAATCAAGAAGCATACAGGGCAGCTTGAAGAATTCTCCTCCGCCTACTTTGAAGCTGGCGGTCATCCCTGCGGCAAAGGGTAAAGCTGAAGTGTACGTGCGCATTGTTGACAACGGTAACGGCGTTGAAAATCTGAAACTTTTTCACAATGGAAAAAGTATGCTTCTGAATCATGAAGCGCTGATATTTCCAAGATCACGCGGACAGTCAACGACCTATAAGCACGAAGTGGACCTTGTGAGCGGCGCGAATGTCTTTTCAGCGACCGCGCGCAACAAAGACAATATTGAATCTGATGCGCAGACGGCGGAGCTGTTTTCAGATCATATTGCTAAGACCAGCACCTGCTATGTTTTTGCCGTAGGGATTAACCAGTACAAAAACAGCAAGCTTAATTTGAATTTCGCACGGGCTGATGCCGAATCATTTGGCAAGCTGGTCAATGAGCACAGCGGACAACTTTTTAAAAATGTTGAACTTCATACATTGTATGATAAGGAGGCAACCCGCGATAAAATTTTAAATAAGTTGAACGAACTTTCGACAAAAGTTAGCCAGGAAGATGTCTTGATCTTTTACTACGCCGGACACGGAAGTATGATCGATAACAAGTTCTACTTCATACCCACAGAAAGTTCAAGGTTGTATGATGCGTCATCCTTGAACAGAGAGGCAATTGAGGCGAGCGTTGTGCAGGAGAAACTCAAAAATATCAAGGCGCTGAAGCAACTTATTGTTATGGATGCGTGTCAATCCGGTGGGTCGGTAGAATTGCTGGCTACGCGGGGAGCACAGGAGGAAAAAGCGATAGCGCAGCTGTCGCGCAGCGCGGGGATCCATGTAATGGCCTCCGCCGGAAGTGAACAATTTGCTACGGAATTTAACACTTTGGGGCACGGTCTGTTTACACACGTGCTGATCAAAGGTTTGCAAGGTGAGGCGGATGGAGCTCCGAAGGATGGGAAGGTCACCATCTACGAGTTGAAGTCTTACGTCGATGACCAGGTACCGGAAGTCACGAGAAAATTAAAAGGGAACCCGCAGTATCCATATACATTTTCGCGTGGTCACGATTTTCCGGTAGTGATTGAGAGCAGCGCACAATAAAGTGCCAACAGGAATGTTTAACCAGAAGAAACTTTAGTTAAAGATTTATCGTAATTTTGTATACATTTTTTAAACTAATTTAAGATGGTAGAAGCTAGTCCCGTTAAATTTTATTTTGCGAAGTATTTTTTCCTCGCATTTAGTTTTCTTCAATGGGCTGTAACCGGAACTATTTTTTTTCAGTACGAGTTCGGGCCCAAAAGTTTTTTCGTTGCCCTGGTATTTTTTACCCTGGGCCTGATAAGCTTTACTGCCTACCTCCTCATTACTGACCGGGTCCGGCGGGTAGCCATTGGAAAAAACAAGATCATTGTTACGGAAGGCGACCGGAACATCCGGTTTGAATGGCCTGAAGTGAAGTCATTGAAAATTATTCCATATCTGAACCTGTATAAGCTTAAATTAAAAGGCAAACGGGGATATATTTATTTTTTCCCATCACAGAATATTGATCCTGCTTTTGGCCTGCTTTCGAAGGACACTTCAAAGATGGGCGACATAGTCGAGAAGCGGAAAAAGGAATTGGGAATTAAGTAGGTGGAAGCGAAAAGCTGAAAGTAAAAGGCCAGCGTCGCGCCACTTCAACGTGACTGGACAAAAGCAAAACAGAAGTCTGTTCAACCTGCGAGGTCAATCTTCCTGTATTTTCCCCTCAAACTTTCCTTCTCTAAAAATCAGAATATCAGGAACGGTGTCGGGATTTGCAAAAACCTTCTTTAATTCAACTTCAAAAGTCCCTCTGATGAATTTAGTCTTCGGTTCATACTCGGTAATAACCAACTTACCTAAATTGTTCGGATCGAATCGATATTCTCCAATTCTCGCGTCATGTCCGATGGTAGCATGATATGCGCAATTGATGCCTGTCAACGGATATTCCCCGGCACCTTGGAATTTAATTCCCAGTTCAATTAGTCCTTCGGGTTCAGGTATAATCCCTAAGATCGCAAGCGAATCATTTGAATTAAAATAATGGTGGATTTGTGTGGCTCCTTCCCATCGAATGCTATTAACTTCTACTGAAAAATTATCCCAAGGTGGCTCAATTTGCTTTTCATCATCACAAGAAAGAAGCATCAAACTTAACGATATGCCAACGAAGACTCTCATGATTCCCTTTACAATCAGACACAAGAAATCCGCCGAAAGTTGGAAAACGGGCCTCCTGTCCGAACGATTCTTTGGTCGCGCACTAGGTGCGCATAGGAATTCGCATTATGCGGGAGAGACCACGAAAAAAGGCAACAAAGACTTATCCGCGCGAGATTGTATGAGCTCAGAAGTATTTCAATAGCCCGCCCAGCTTGCAGCGGATAGCATAACCGCTAGTATTAGGCCGCTAAAAGCAAGGTGTTTATTTTTCGAAACTTTCAAGCCAGAACGTTAATCTTTAACGACCCCAAGGTCCCTACCAATTTCCTGAAACGCAGTGATAGCCTTGTCTAAATGATGCTGTTCGTGCGCCGCTGAAATTTGCACACGTATTCTTGCCTGACCTTTCGGAACAACAGGAAAGAAAAAGCCGATTACGTAAATTCCCTTTTCCAGTAATTGCTCTGCAAAGGTCTGCGCAAGGGAGGCTTCATATAACATAACAGGCACTATCGGGTGCTCCCCGGGTTTAATTTCAAACCCCGCCTGCTCAATTTCCCTTCTGAAATATTTAGTGTTTTTTTCCAGCTTGTCGCGAAGGGATGTAGTTTCGGATAAGAGATTTATCACCTCGATCGATGCTCCTGCAATTGAGGGAGCCAGCGTATTTGAAAAAAGATATGGCCGCGAGTGTTGTCGGAGCAATTCAACGATTTCTTTTTTGCCGGAGGTAAACCCACCCGAAGCTCCCCCCAGTGCTTTTCCCAAAGTGCCGGTGATTATGTCGACCCTGTCCATAACGCCGCAATATTCCGGAACGCCGCGACCTGTTTTTCCTATAAATCCCGTTGCGTGCGATTCATCTGTCATGACAAGCGCCTCATATTGGTCGGCCAGGTCGCAGATTTTGTCTAATTGAGCAATTGTTCCATCCATGGAAAAGGCGCCATCGGTTACGACTATCATTTGCTTTGCACCGGCGACCTTCGCTTCATCAAGCTGACGCCTGAGATCTTCCATGTCGTTGTGCTTAAAGCGATATCGCATGGCTTTGCAAAGACGCACCCCATCGATGATTGATGCGTGATTTAATTCATCTGAAATGATGGCATCCTCGGCGCCGAACAGCGGCTCGAACACCCCACCATTTGCATCAAAGGCGGCGGCATAAAGAATGGTATCGTCCGTTTCAAGAAATTCAGAAATCTTACGTTCCAACTCCTTATGAATATCCTGTGTTCCACAGATAAACCGGACAGAAGACATGCCGTAACCGTGCGTATCGATCGCCTTTTTTGCTGCTTCGATAACCCTTGGATGTGCGGAAAGCCCCAGGTAGTTATTCGCACAAAAGTTAATAACCTCACGGCCATCCTTTGTCCGGATCACGGCGCCTTGCGGGGTCGTTATCACGCGCTCGTTCTTAAATAGGTTTTGTTCTTTGATGTGCTTTAGTTTTTGCTGCAAAACCGGCTGAAGATTTTTATACATGTGTATTACGACATTTTAGGTTTTGGTTTGAAAACAGGTTTTGGTATTGATGGCTTTGGATTTGGCGAAGCGGGAGCTGTCGACTTGGACTCAGGCAATGGCACGGTTGGTTCAGTGTCGGTGGCACCAGATGTTTTCGGGGGTGGTTCAGCCGTTACGGGCAGTGGATATTTCCGTCGGATCGGATTGATCAGGTTTAGCTTTTGAACTGTAAAGCTATTAGGATGCATTTGCTCAAATTCATGGCTCCACTCCTTCCAAAGCTCGGGTTCAGCTTTAAGAAAGGCCGCTGAGTCAATTTTTTTAGATATCAGGTATGCTTCAAGATTCACCACGCTAATTTAGCAAAAGCTTTATCGAACGAAGACAGTGTCTCTAAATTTGTAATTTCGCGCAGTCATGAAGAACGAAAAGATTCTTGTTATTGGTGCTGCAGGCCAATTAGGTTCGGAGTTGGTCGCTGGACTCTGGAAATTTTATGGAAAGGAAAATATTGTCGCCACAGACATCAAGAAACCGGAGGGAATTTTAAGGGAAGGTAACTTTGAAACGTTGGATGTTTTAAATCCAAAGAGTCTGTCAGCGCTTCTTGAAAAAAATAAATTCACGCAAGTTTATCATTTGGCAGCGGTTCTTTCGGCCACGGGTGAAAAAAATCCCGAGATGGCCTGGAAGCTAAACATGGATAGTCTGATGCACGTTTTGCAAGCCGCCGTAGACCTGAAAATAAAAAAGGTTTATTGGCCCAGCTCAATTGCAGTGTTTGGGCCGACCACGCCGAAGATCAAAACGCCGCAGAATACGATCATGGACCCCATCACGGTATACGGTATCAGCAAGCAGGCGGGCGAGCGCTGGTGCGAATGGTATCATAAAAAGCACGGACTGGATGTACGCAGCCTCCGCTATCCTGGCCTGATCGGATACAAAACCAAACCCGGCGGGGGTACAACGGATTATGCGGTCGATATTTTTCTGAAGGCATTGAAGGAAAAAAAATATGAAAGCTTTCTGGCACCAGACACTTACCTGCCGATGATGTATATGGATGACGCGGTAAAAGCAACCATCGAACTGATGGAATCGCCAGCAGAAAAAATCACTGTGCGATCTTCCTATAATATATCAGCCATGAGCTTTTGCCCTGCTGAAATCGCAGCGGAAATAAAAAAACATATTCCGGAGTTCGAGATCTCGTACAAACCAGACTTCCGGCAGTCAATTGCCAATTCGTGGCCAAAGTCAATTAATGATTCAGTAGCACGACTGGATTGGGGCTGGGAACCAGCATTTGATCTGGAGGAAATGACGGTGGATATATTGAAGAATTTGCCTGCAGTCGCAAGTATCCCCCTCGAATAGGGTGGCCCGTTGCTAAAGCACCGAGAACCTAACTACCTGCGAGTATGATGCGGAAGTATACCGAAGTAGGTATGATCCTGCTTTAAGTCCGGCGGGTAAGCTTATGTCATATGCAAATTCCGAAACTAGAAATTGGTCAAGTTTGACACCGATGCTGTTGAAGATTTCAATTCGTGATTGTTCATCCGGGTGGAAATTCATCATCAGTTTCACTGTCTCACCCTGCGACGGATTTGGGTAGATGACGATGGATTTTGGACCCACATAGTTACAGCTTTCAACTCCAAAATTCTCGGTGAACCCATCGTAATCAACTGCTTTTAAGCGGTAATATGACCGCCCGACGATCGGGGATCTGTCTTCAAAATAATAGTCTCTTTTACTAACGCTCGTGCCCGCTCCCTTCTGGGTACCTATCTCAGAAAACACCTTTCCGTCGAGACTTCGCTCAATTAGAAATTTATCGAAATTCAATTCGCTCGCCGTCGCCCAAGAAAGCCGAACAAAGTCGGTTTCTTCGTG
>DASUTP010000256.1:0-22330 GCA_036374515.1 Chryseolinea sp.
AGGCGTTCGGTATCCTGACCCAGACTCCTTTTTTTGAACCTGCGCGGGTTGCTGCGACTGACGCATGGAGCTTCTCGTGCTGTTGGGTCTCAGGGAATTCTGCTGATAATTAGGCTGACCACTCCGCTGCTGCACCTGTGCCTGCCTTGACGGCCTGTTGTAGGAGTTGCTTTGCTGCTGGCGCGCTCGATTATCCTCCCTGCTATCCATTCGGGGCGCTTCATAACGACGTTGTATCGATGGCTTATTCTCCTGCGGCAGCCGTTCATAACTTCGTTGTGTATTTAGCCGTTACGTTGTTCGCTGTTTCGGCTCGTACGTTCTCTGCTTCATGTGTTCAGGCTTCTGGTTGCTTTCTTGCTGAAAGTCAGGGGCATTGTTTCGCTGAATGACGGATGCGTCGTTCTGATTCAGTTTTGACCTGCGATAAGAATACACATCGTTTGATCCATTTCTTACGGCTTCAACCTTTTCCAGATTACCATGACCATCGTTTTTTACAAAAGAGGATGGCACAGCCCTGCTTCGCGAATCCCGGGGGTTATCAACTTCTGGCCTATAGAAGTTTGCCGTACTTCTCGATACTTCCGTTCTTCCCGGGCGATCGCTTTCACTTATGGTATGAACGGTGACACGCCCGCCGCCACGACGCTCAATTTCCGTTCGCGTAGGTCCCGTAAAGTACCGATGCCTCCGGTGATCGGTGTGATTATGAGTGATGATGGTTGTATGATTGATGATGTTGACAACCTGCAGCCTGGGCGCGCAATGATTGTGCACGCGACGGTATGTTATGTACCTGTAGGGAACAAAGTTCCAGTAATGTGCAGGGAATCCGTTATACATGTGGAAAGATGCATGAATACCCATTCCCGGCATCAGCGGAGCCCAGCCGTAATAACCACCACCGCTCCTCCACGCTACCCAGGCAGGTGCCCATTGGGTATCGGGTACCCAGAGCCATCCATAGAAATCATCGAAGAGCCAACGCCCATAGTGGAAGGGCGCCCATCCCCACGCGTAGTCAGAGACCCAGGTGTTCCCGTACTCTGTGTTGATCCAATAGCCATTGGTAGCATAGGGCACAAAGCTGCGGTCCACTGCAGGGATCCAAACATAGCCATGACTTCCGTAGTCCATCCATGTTCCATAGGGCTGAAGCTCATCGTAGAAAACCTGAAGCGAAACCCGTCCTTGCGCTTTTGTGATAGTGATGCTCAACGCAGTCACCATCACAAAAGCAAATATCATCATCCATCCTCTCCTCAACATCACCGTTTTCATCGCACTTATTGTTTAATCCAACTTTATATCAAATAAAAACTATGCCATGTTTTTTCTACTTCTCATGTGAAGTTTCAGCGTTTAGGGGGTCGGAAGGGTAGTAAAGTGATTTTTTAGATAACGTGGAGGCCCAACGGTTATTACATACTTTTGAATTTGTCGTATCGCATCATGTGGCCGTGAGCACGCGAAGAGTTGTAACCTCGAACTTCAAACCAAGAAAGACCACCTTACTACGGTTGGTGCATGATCAGGTCATTGATTATTTTTTGAATTGTGGCAGGAGGTTGATTTTCGATTAGCCGGCAATGGCCCCTGCCGTTCGGATTCCAGGAATTGCTGCCGTCCGGTGCCACCACCATGGCGCCGCACGCCAATTTATAAAAGGGCTCCACTCCCCGCACTGCAACCAATACAGCAGTTTCATCCCAGCTCATCCTTCCTTCGCTATCCTCTTTTGCTAGAGGGATCGATATTCGGAAAACGTCTTTGACGGGACTTTCCTTGATGTCTTTGTTTTGGATCAGTGGAATACCGGTTTTTATCTTTGCACCGATTTCAAAACCACTAAGAACAATCGGTTTTTTAAAATTCGTAAACACATAACGCGACGCCGGTGCATCGATGTGGACGTTGAACTCCTTGCCTTTGGGGAACCTGCCAGCCATGCTTACCAGCTTATTCACCTTTTTATTGACAAGGTCCGCGCCGGACAATGGAGAATAATCGTCCGCCTTGGATTGCAGTAAATTTGAGATGTTTGTCAGGAACCCAACCGTGATCAATGTCACGCTGTTGTCGGGCTGCGCCGACAATATTTTCCGGTACAGCTCAACTGCATCAGTAGTCTCATCGTTGCTTCTTATGATGTGAGGATAATTCGCGATGATGCTGTCGCTCCAGTGTTGCGTGTCCCGCAGCACTGAGGCCTCTCCCCTGGGAACACCAATTGGCAACAAAGCTCGTTTAAAATAGGTATTCAAAACACTGAGGACAGGTCCGACTCCCTCGTACTTCGTGCTGGCAATTGTCGCAAGAATTTGTGCCTCGCCCTTATCGGCGAATGCGTGCAACATCGCGATAGCGCCAACATCGTCATAATCGGGCCCCATGTCGGTATCAAAAATTACAGGCACCGGTTTTTTAGCGACCTGAGCCTGGCAGCGAACTTGTGGCTGAAGTATTAAACTGAAAAAAATTGTCAGGGCGATCGTTAGCTTCATGATTGTAACAATTACGGTGAGGTTCCAGGTTAATTTAAGAACCACAGGCTTCTTCAATCACTAAATTTAGACGCTGTCAGTGAATAATTGTTAAGCTGAGTCAAGTAAATTTTGAGTCCACCTGATCCAAGCCACGCATGCCCATCGAAGATCAGCGGTTCAATACTCAAATGTTTCATAGTGCGCAACAACCTCTTCGAAAGACAAAAGGAAGTCCTTGTCTCCGGGATAATATTTTGCAAGCTGATAATTCTCTCCTGCGAATTGTTTAATGCTTTCATACGAATCCCACTCGGTAACG
This sequence comes from Chryseolinea sp., assembly GCA_036374515.1. GTDB lineage: Bacteria > Bacteroidota > Bacteroidia > Cytophagales > Cyclobacteriaceae > Chryseolinea. Next base: position 2,809 of record DASUTP010000256.1, read on the forward strand.
GTAAGAAAGTGGCAGATATTACCCTCTACCCGCCGCAGTAATTTTGCCGAAAGGTTTCCTTTTACTTGCCGATATTCTTTCATGCCTGTCGCCTCGACGTAGCCCAGGTATTCATCGGCATGCTCGGCCTTTGTTGTGCCGTGCCATATCCTTGTGATTCTTTTCATTTGCGCATAAGTTTACGGTTCTTTATCCGTAACGCTGTTTCGCAGGTAAGGTTGGAAAACTTTCCAGATCTATGGATTGTCAATGCAACGGCAGTCGGTGGTGAGGACAGGTCTGAAAACGATATGTAAGCTTCCCCTCCAAAGATGAAAATTTGAAGGGATTAAGCGGGTTCAGTATTCACCTGAGCCTGGGGTTAATTCTCAACGGTGATAAATGGGGCGTTCGCCAGGCCAATGGGCATTTTTAGGCTGACGTAAGAAAGCATTAAAAGTTAATCCGCTCATTTCCAGAGTGCTCTCTATCTTTGAACCTGCATCTACCCGCTCACGTTATGAATAATTTTTTCAGGAACCTGGTAAAAAAAAATGGCGTCAAAATAGCTTTATACTTCATTATAACGCTCGTTTTGGTTGACACTGCATTCACGTACCGCTACAAGTTTTCGCTAAATCAAAACCTTGGCCTTCAGAACAAGCTGGATGCGATCGCGGCCCGCAAAGCTGAGATCATCTCGAACCTCAACAATATCGATATGAGTCTGAGGGGTTATCTTCTGGTGCAAAATGAAGCCTTCCTGGAAACCTATGACAAAATCAAACGTCAGAGTCCCCCGACCATGACTTTCCTTGAAGCCAACTTGCCCACCATCGGTATCCCTGCAACAGAGCTCGCGGAAATGAACAAGATGCAGGACAACTATTTCCAATTGATGGACGAGGTAATTCTTCTGGCAAAGGCAGGCAGCATGGACGAAGCATTGAAAATTATTAAAGCAGATCACGGTACCGCTGTATGGCAGACGTATATGAACCTGTCCGGAATTGTTGATCCTGTCATCAGGCAGAGAAAGCAGGAATCGCACGACCAATACAACAACTTGCTGAATGTAAGCTTATGGTTTCAATTTATTCTGGTCGTTATCGGCGTTCCAATCCTCGCTTATACTATCATCAACTTAACCCGGCGTGAGAAAAAGAAACATCAATTGTTTGAGCTGTTGGATAGACAGAACCGGTCGTTGATTTTTGATTCAAACAAGGCAACTGACCTTGACGACGAAGGCCGTGTCATCAACGACATGATAGAAAATCTGACGAAGGCGGCCAACTTCATTAAGGCTATTGCCCAGGGAAATTACGATGTCAAGTGGGAAGGTTTCAGCGCAGCTGGAACGGACATCAATAAGCATAATATTTCGGGCGAGCTGCTGTTCATGCGCGATGAAATGAAAAAGAAACAACAGGAAGGTGTGCGTCAGCAATGGGTAAGCGAAGGGCTTAACAAGGCGGCTGAAATTGTTCGAGATCATCAGACCAATTTTGAAATGCTATGCGAAAAGACCGTCGCTTTCATTGTTAAATATCTGAATGCGCAGCAAGGTGGTCTCTTTGTTTTAAATGAAGATGATGAAGATGACAAGCACATTGCCTTAATCAGCTGCTACGCCTTCGACAAAAAGAAATACGTTATGAAACGCATTGAAATTGGTGAAGGTGTCTTGGGCCAGATTTTTCTGGAGGGCGAACCGGTTTATCTTAAAGACGTACCGAAGGATTATGTAAAAATAACGAGTGGTCTAGGCGAGTCAAATCCCCGGTACATGTCGATTTATCCCATGAAGCACAATGAGACCGTAGTGGCATTGATAGAGATTGCTTCCTTCACGCCCTTTGACCAATACGCCCTAGATTTCCTCGGCAGCGCCTGTAAATCCATTGCGGCGTCAATAATCGCGATCCAAAGCAGTGCCCGCACGAAGATGCTCCTGGAAAAATCACAGCAGCAAACGGAGGAAATGCGTGCGCAGGAGGAAGAAATGCGCCAGAACATGGAAGAACTTGAGGCTACTCAGGAAGAGATGAAACGTCGCGAACTGGACATCAAGAATCGAGTCTCTGCGTAAAGAAGAATGTCACGACGCAGCAATTTTCAAAACAGCGTCAACAAGACGATCCAAATCTTTTGTGGTGGTATATACATGCGGCGTTATCCGCACACCGCTAATATTTTCCCATTTAATGGCCGACGTGTGAATCTGATATTCTGAAAACAACCTGGAGGCGACGACTTCGGGCTCAATCCCATCAATGGAAAAATTCCCCAGCGCGCAGGAGTATTCAGGCTTCAACGAGACGTTCAGTTTGACCCGGGAATGTTTCATCACCTTCTGGCACCAGTACGTTTTCAAGAAATGCAACCGGGCTTCTTTCCGCTTGCTGCCGATGGCATGGTGAAAATCAATTGCCTGGCCAATGGCCTGCTCCGGCGCAAAGGACCTCGTTCCCAACACCTCGAACTTCCTGATATCATTAGCCTGCGGCTTATCGTTGGGAAACAGCGGCCAAAGGGACGCAATGTTGTCCTGCTTGACGTATAACATCCCCGTTCCAAAAGGCGCACACAACCATTTGTGAAGGCTCGTACCAAAATAATCCGGTTTGAAATCGGTGACCTTGAAATCAAGGTGGGCAAAAGTATGGGAACCATCGACGATAGAAATGATATTACGTTTACGCGCCTCGTCGCATAATTTTTTGACAGGTAATATCTGCCCGGTCCAGTTGATCATGTGTGTTATATGCCAGATCCTCGTTTTGTTTGTGGTGGCATCCACGAAGGCCTTCAACACCTCGTCGTCGTTCTCCAATGGAAGGTTGAAGCTTAACCATTTGAGGACAACGCCATCCCGCAGTTCTTTTTGCTTCCACGCGTGGATCATGTTAGGATAGTCCTGCTTTGTCATCACAACTTCATCCCCCTTGGCTAAGGTAAGTCCCCACGTCACCGTTGCCAGCCCTTCCGTTGTATTTCGGTTTATGGCAATTTCCTCCGGCGAGGTTCCCGCGAGATCCGCTAATTTCCTTCGCACCGGTTCGCGGCCCTTGTCGAGAATTTGCCACATATAATAGGTGGGTGCTTCATTGCTAAGGTGGTAATACCGGTCGACTGCATCCTGAACGACCTTGGGCTGGGGACTGACGCCACCATTGTTCAGGTTTAAAATACTGGCGGAAACTGTGTACGCTTGCGCGAGCCTTGCCCAAAGTTCTTCATCATTGGCGGCTTCATCCGAGCTGATCCGGCTGAGTTGCAATAAAGCGTCGGCAACATTTTCAGAAAGCGCCCTTGCGCCGTAAGCAGACAGTGATAGCGGACCAGCGATGCCCAGAGATTTTTTTACGAAAGATCTGCGCGAAGTCATAGAAGATCTTAATGACGGATGGAAATTACCAAGTTCAGTCGACAGTATCTTCGTGAACCGGGAAAGGCTAGCCCTTCGAAAGTCTTATACCTTTTTTACACGGATTGCAGCCAATCCTTTTACACCTCTTTGAGTCTCAAAAGTAACAGCGTCATTTTCATGGACGGGCGACGCGAGATCGTTGTTGTGAACAAAGATGCTTTCACCGGTTTCATCGTCCTTTATAAAACCGTAACCCTTGGAAACATTAAAGAAAATGATACGCCCCTGACGAACAGGCTTGAGTTGATTTTCTCTTTGTCTGGGGACACCAATTACAATATCGTCGGTCGAAACAGTTCTTACTTTGGCGGGATCCGGTGGTGTCGACGAAATATTCCCGTATTCATCAACGTAAGCCATCATATCATCCAGGCTCTTTCCTTCTTTTGCATGGGCTTTTCGTTCCTCCCTGCGCTGTTCCTTTTCCTTCCGTTTTTGAAGTTTTTTATTCTCGATTTCCTTTTTGTTGATAGAAGTTTGTGATTTGGCCATACTAAAAAGATTACGCTTGTAATTCGGGCGTTGTATTTTGTTGATTGATTTTTGTTACGTGAAGGATAAATTGTTTGTCCATAGTTATCTCATAAGGCGATTCGCCCATGAGTTCAGATCCGCTTTTTGACAGCTGCAGCATTTCCAGCAAATCCTGCGCGATTCCTGAACCCCGGATATCATTGATCACCTTTCCTTTAGAAACCATGAGAACGAATGTGTATCCGCCTTTTTGTCTGGCATTTAACGCCCGGAACTCGTGGGCTGATAACGAATAAGTCTGCGGTGCTTGGGCCGAGTCTCGCATCATTTTGAGGATTGCGGGACGGTATTTGTTCCAAATCGGTGAATATACTTTCATAGGTGGCGCATCATGCCGCAAAACAGCATTAATGCATGATAGATTGGCAGTGGCCTAAAGGTACAATTTTAATACGCAATCCGCCTATATTTTTTCAGAAACGTATATGCCTGTCAACTTTGATTTCGCGGAAATCAGCTTACACCAGGCTAATTTTCCGTCACTTTTAGCGATACACTACCGCTCGCGACCAAAATTGCCCTATCTTTGGGCACTAAAAAAAATAAAAAATCGTTAAAAATAAGTCAGGCTCACTCAATCTTGGATAGAACGCAACGAGGTGACTGAGCGAAATCGTGCAGGATGAGCAACTCCCACCAGTGATGTCCTACGAAAATTAAATGAACGAGGGAACCTCAAAGAACAAATTTATTTACCGCATATCCCCAATTTACGTGCTTAAGTATAGTTTTGACAACACCAAGAATCTCTTTTTTAAAAACCTCAAAAAGAAAGTTGACGAATATTTTCAGGATAGGGAGCTGCATCCCGCAGGCAATGGCAAACTGTACCTGAAGAGTGCTTTATTGGTCCTGACGGCAGTAGGTATTTATATAACCGTCGTGTTCTTTACGCCGATTGTCCCCGTTGCCATATTGCTGTGTTTGATCCTAGGTTTAAATCTTGCAGTGATCGGCTTCAACATCATGCACGAAGGAGGACATCAAACTTTCTCAAAATATTCCTGGCTTAACGTAACCTCTGCATATTTTTTGAACGTGTTAGGCGGTAACACTTACTATTGGAAAATAAAGCACAACGTCAACCACCATACTTACACGAACATTGAAGGGATGGACTCTGATATAGATGTAAAGCCATTTATGCGATTGCACGAAGGTCAGCCAATCCGATCATATCACCGGTTTCAGCATATTTATTGGTTCTTTCTTTATGGGATCTCTTACCTGGCATGGGTCTTTTACGAGGATTTTCAAAAATATTTCAGCGGAAAGGTCTCGACGATTAATGAACGTAAGGCTCTTGCTGTCAAGGAGCATTTAATTTTCTGGGTCACCAAGGTTTTGTTTATTGGCGTATACATGGTCATCCCGATCCTGGTGCTCGGATGGCTGCAATGGCTTGTCGGCTTTTTCATTATCACCTTCACGTGTGGGCTTTTCATAAGCATTGTCTTTCAACTAGCCCACGTTATCGAAGGAACACAATTCCATTCGCCGCATCCGCAGGAGAAAAGCGGCAAGCAGGAATGGGCAATGCATCAAATCAATTCGACCGCAAACTTTGGCACTTCAAGTAAATTGTTGCACTGGCTGCTGGGTGGATTAAATTTCCAGATTGAGCATCATTTATTTCCACGCGTTAGTCATGTCCATTACCCCGCGATAAGTCTACTGGTGAAAGAAGCCTGCCGCGAATCTGGTATTGTTTACCACGAGTATACTTCGATGTTTAAAGCCGTCGCATCCCATCTTTTACTTTTGAGACGATTGGGTACACAATCCTAATAAATCTTAGTCGAGGTTCAGGACGTCCGCGCCAATAGATTCATCTATCCTCCGCTCAAACCTTTGATCATGAACGGTGATCAAAATTTCAACGGAACCGGTGCCAACAACGGCATTTAAAATGTGTCCGCCGAAAGCATGAAATGTCTTATCCGTTACTACACCGTGAGCATGAATCGATGCCGTATCTTTTTTCCATGCAATCGTACCATGCATGCTGACCAGCTCAACACTCTTGAAATCCCGGGGATCGTATTTTTTTGTTTTAAAATCAAAGAAACCAAAAGTGATGTTCACGAAGCCCATACCTGTAAAACTTGCTGAAGGAATTTTCTCGTCGCGTGCGAATTGCTCAAGCTGATCCAGCAAGTTATCATTTTGCCGCAAGACCATCAGATAACCAGCGTCAACCTTGGTATACCGTTTCACGGCTTGCGACGGATTTGTTTGCGCGCGCGACTCTAATGACATTAGAATGCAGCAAAGCATAACAAAAAACAACCGGGTCATTTATTTGCAAAGAGTCAATTGGTCCTTCCCAGCACGGGGCACAAAATATTCAGCCGTTGTAAATACTGCTGCGAATTCAATCCCATTAATCTTTTGTAATATCCTTTTCGCATAAATGGAAAAAAGATAAGGGAAGTGGAACGGACACAAGTCAATTTATTCTCATACTGTCGGACAGAGGTCTCATTTACAGTATTAAATAAGATGCTAAGGATTATACGTTGATCAACCATACACTAATATTAGAGGGTGTTATAGTTCCTCAGCTGGTGCGAGTTTTTCTGCTTCCGATGGTTTATCCCCTCTTTTCCCCCCTGCTGTTGCCTTTGATTTGCCTTTTTTAGGCTCCTTCGTATGATCGTCTTCTTTCCTACCCGGAGGCGTTGAGGGATCCATTACTTGCGGGGGCGTCGGAGTGTCAACAGTGTGGTTGTGATTGCCGTTGTTGCGTGTTTTTTCGTTTTTGTTTTTCATGGCAAATTTTTTCAAATCATTAAGATGTTTTGAGCACTACTTGTTTGCCGCCAAAAACATGCCTCTCACACAAACGGGCTGTTTAGCCTTCGAAGATGATTTTTAAGAAAACCCGAGAAAAAAATTCTACAGTTGTGCGTTGCCGTCTACGAGAATTTCGCCATTGAATATAAATATTGAAAAGAGCCGCTTTGTGGGCGGCTCTTACTACATTTCACCTTAGGCTGTTGTGATAGGTAGATTTTAATTCCATGGCCAGCTTCCCCACGCCTCACAGTAATTGCCTTTATCATTTGGGCCGAGGAAATCTCTGGGCTCACCGATGTAATAAGCATTCATAACATTTACCGGTTGATACACCAACTGCGTAACGCCGTCAGTGGTAAATGCTTGCAGAATTCCAAAATGACCCAGGTTTAGCGTATGACCAAATTCGTGTAGGATGACGGACGCCAGGTCGATCTTGCCCGGGCTCGCGCCTGTTGACCAGGTAAATCCGTTATTGAACCATACCTCCGTGAATGCCTTATCTTCTTTTCCACGGGTGGTCTTGATGGGGTCTCCAGTATCCGGATCAATGAAGACAAAAGAAAACGCAACCCCCAGAACATTTGGTGATCCAAAAATTGCCTGGAATATGGACGCGGGTAAGAATCCAATGATGGAAACATCCGCCAGCGGCAGGTCTGCAGGCGGAAGTCCCCCGATACCTAATATCAGACTGGGATTTCCCATGGAAGTGTTATAAGGTGTTTGATCAATGTCCAGAGTTTTACAGGTACCGCCTGTCTCCCATTTATTGTACATCGCCTGGTAAATCGGTGCCGCGTCAAAGATCCCGTTTGCAATGGCGAAAGGTGTGAAAGAAAGCCAGTCAATATCATTTAGCTGATTGTCGCCGTTCCAATTCCGTCTGGGGTCGTTCGTGACCCACCGCGAGGGAAGAGTACTTTCAAATTGTTGGTCAACTGTGGTAACGGTAGTAGCGTTGTTTACGGTGCTGAGCTTGCAGACGTGTACCTGGGCAACTTTATAACTTGCCCCTGCAAATAATGTAGTGTTTAGCGTCGAAATAAGCTGATCTTCCATCCGCCCGACAGATGTCCGGTTCCTGGCGTCCAACGATTCCGGAAATGTGACGTCAAGGGTTTGATTCTGCTGAAGGGCAGGAGGTTGAGCAATCTCTGGGTCGCTGCATGCACCAACCAAAAGGGTGCCCGCGACGAGAACGAAGAGTCTTTTTCTCATAGTGTTTAGGTTAAATGTTAACGATGAGAAAAAGTAGACTAAGAAAGTTCTCCAGGCAACAAATTGTGTCTCCTTAATGGTGCTCTAACTTTAGATTGTAAAGGGGAACATTTTTCCTGCTGCGTTGTTAGCCAAGCTTGGTGCAATGTTAATGTAAATGCATTAAGTCACAGTGTTTTTTCACAACGGTTCACCTATGCTAAAAGGGTGACTGCCTCTCGTCGAAATCCAATATGCTGATTGGCGCAAATCACCTCGTAAAGCGTCGTATTTACACCCCCATTGTCAGAAATATACCTTCCATATTTGTGATGTAATTCATCAACAAAGAAAAACTTAAATGAAAACAACAATGAAACATTTGGAATTCAAAACGCGCATCCGCGCCGACAAGAAAAAAGTGTGGAATACAATGCTTCAGCCTGAAACATACAAAGAGTGGGTGAATGTAAGCTGGCCGGGTTCCACTTATGAAGGCAAATGGGCTAAAGGCGAAAATATCAAGTTTGTTTCCCCAGGTCATGGAGGCACGATGGCAACGTTGATCGAACAAAGTAATTACGATAATATCCTTGCTAAACACGTTGCCGTCATCAATCCGGACGGCAGCGAAGACAGGAACAGCGCGGTGGCAAAAGGATGGATCGGGATAACGGAACGCTATACGTTTAAGGAAAATAAAGGCACAACCGAGCTGACGGTTGAAATCGAAACTACGCCTGAGTGGGAAAATATGTTTAACGATGGCTGGCCAAATGCGCTTGCCAAGCTGAAGGAAATGTGCGAAAACAATTGATCCTTGTCAGCTGCCTCAATATGACTTCGGCATGTATGGCCGTCAAGCTGTCGTCGAAACCACCAAATAGTTCCCGGTACTTCGGGAACTGTTTGCTTTCAGGCCCTGCGTTCCGTTGCTTCTTTGAAAAATTCACCTCTTTAAGGGAGTTCGGTGAATCAACAAAAGGTTTATATTTATAGAGACCTAAACCTTCTCGTATGCGGAAACCTTTTAATGCACCCGCTGCAAGTTTTCAAACAAAAAGACACTCCTTTTTTCTGATCACGCTGGCCATTCTTTTTTCGGCCTGCACGAAGCCGGAGTCAATAGTCACCAGTGATTATAAAAAACATATAGATACAACGGTCTCGGTTTATGGACCCTATGCAGCCGTTAAGCTTCCGATCACTAAAGGAGTTAAAATTGCAAATCCCCTTCAAATAGCGCTTGGCCCCCAGGGAGTTCTTTACGCTTCCAATCAAACGGGAGAAATCTATTCGCTGAAAGATACCGATAACGACGGCCTGGAAGACATGGCTCTGCTCTATTGCAATGTGAAAGATTTGGGACTGCGCTCTCCGGCGGGGTTGACGCATCGGGGCGATACCATTTTTGTAGGCACTGCCCAGCAGATACGCGCATTTCTGGATGAGGACCGTGACGGCAAAGCCGACACGAGCTGGGTATTTTTTGATGACATCCCAAACAGTGAACACCCTTACGAATGGACCTGTGGATTGAACTTTGGTGAAGACGGTTGGCTATATGTGGTATTAAGCACAGATTCCTGGAACGCAGCACCATCGCCTGATCCCAAAAAATACCGGGGATCAATTCTTAAGATTTCCCCCAACGGAAAAAACGTTGAGCAGGTCGTGACCGGAATCCGTTCAGTGTACGACATGGATTTTAATGCAGATGGTGATCTATTTTTCACCGACAACGAGGGAGGAGGAAATGCAACGGAGGAGCTTAACCGCATGGTAAAAAGTGGATTCTACGGACACAATCCCAAAAAATACACTTTCGAATCCATCATCCCGCCTGATCTGAATTTGCAAACGGAAATGGCCCCCTCGGGAATCGAATTCAATGCGGCGGACAACGATTTTGGCGGGACAGGCGGAAACCTTTTTATTGCTTTCTATGGACCAGGTGAACGCTGGACACGGGGCGGCGTCGGACGTGTACAGCTTAAACGAAAAGCAGATGGAACGTATAGCTATGAAGAATTTCCCGTTGCCGACCTCCCAAAACTCTCAAACCTGGCCTTCGGAAAGGATGGCTCATTATACCTGGCACAACATGGCAAAGCAGACTACTGGTACAATGCCATTTACGAAAATGAGGGCGCGTTCTATAAACTTCTTTATGACTCGCTTGTACCGCAGAAATCACCCTCCGCCAGAGCGATACTCACCAGCATGCCTTCCAAGAGTTCCATTGAAGCAGGTAAACAACTTTTCGCTGAGCACGCCTGTCTTGCCTGCCATGCAGTAGATGGCGCTACCGAATTGTTAGGCCCCAACCTAAAAGGTGTAGGCAAAAGGTTGAGCCGTCAGGAAATACTGAACGAAGTGCTCAACCCTTCGGAAATCATCAAGCCCAGCATGATGGCCGTGCGCATTACAAAAAAAGACGGCCAGGTCCTGATCGGCCGCGTCGTTAATTCCAGCGAGAAAGAAATATCGCTGATGCTGGTCGGAAACCACGTGGTTCAAATTGCGCGGGGCGACATAAAAAAATCGGAAGACGAAAAGAAATCTTTAATGTATGAGGGTCTTTTCAATGGGCTGCCCGATACTGAGCGGGAATCCCTGCTTGACTATGTGGTCAGTCTGAACGACTAATTGGAATAGCGATTCTTTTCAATTCCGCTTCGTTCCGGTAGTACCGCCGTCAATAAAATATTCTCAAAGGCAAACCGTTTATAAATGTAACAAGGTCGCGCCTGCGGTATAGCCCAACGTTAAAATGCCTGCCTTATAATCGTGACAGTGAGAATTTTTTATTAAATTGATAAGCCCGATCCGTTTTTATGGAAAAAGTGTCAAAAGCTGTCTTGAGATATCTCTTTCACCAATATGTGAAAGGCCCCAGCGTTCATTATTCAATTAATACAATTACCGACGAATATAAGGCCGACCCGATTTCTGTGAGCGATTTTATGTTGGATCGACAATGGATCAGGGAGCCATGGACCCATCAAAATAACGTGGTGACTTGCAGGATCGCAGTATTGGGAATTGAAGAGATCAATCCGCTGTTCGTCCATAACAGGATAAAAAGCCTCGTTGCCGGGCTCGTAGCGGCTGGTGGAAGAAAGAACCTGTCAGAAATTTTCCAGAACAATATCGGTGAATATGCCATTGCCCTGGATATCGTCGGACAGCTGGAAAGACTTCAGCTCGTTACGATCGGTTACGAAGGCGGAACGATAGACGTGGCGTTGACCGAAGAAGGCTGGAACTACCTTGACAAAGGCGGCAAACAATTGTTTTCGCTGATGGCCGTAGCATAAATTGAGTGTTGATTTTGTCGATTGCAACCTAACCTTGATCTTATTTATTGTTGATTTCAATTTAGCCCGTCATTCATATTTCAGAGACTCAACCGGATTTGTGCGCGCAGTCTTCAACGAATGAAATGCCACTGTAAGGAACGCGAATATTAAAGCCGTGATGGCCACAACACCAAATGTTGAATAGTCGAGTGTGGTCTGATACGCAAAATTCCCCATCCATTTACTCACGACGTAATATGCCGGCACAAAAACCAATATCGCGGCGATGATAACCAGATACATAATGTCTTTGTAGAGCAGGTAGATGATGCGAAAGGTGCTGGCACCATGCACTTTTCTGATGCCTATCTCTTTCGTCCGCTGTGCCGCCGTAAACGCAGATAAACCGAGAAGACCGAGCAATGAGATAAATATGCAGATGTACGAAAGGTTGGACAGCAGCTTATACTGGGTCTCATCAGCTTTATACTGCTCGTTAAAGCGTTCGTCCAAGAAGAAATATTCGAAGGGGTGATTTGGATCGTACCCTACCCATTTCTTTTGAATGTATTCCATTGTTTCGGGAAGATTTTTGCCTGAAACTTTAAGGGATAAAAAGCCTCCCTCCTTGCGGGATTTTACAATCAGCAACGGTTCAATAGCATTGTGCAGAGAACTGAAATTAAAATCTTTCACAAGCGCAATAATTTGGCCGTCAGTTTTTCCATGAAACCATTTGACTTTTTTTCCAATGGGATCGTCGCCCCAACCCATAAGCCTGGCCGCTGCTTCGTTACACATAAAAACGTTATCAACATCGGCAGTTGGACCAGTTTGAAAATCCCTGCCTTTCAGAATATCGATGCCCATGGTTTTAAAATAGTCCTGTCCCACCGCTATAAGCGAAAAAGCCTGTTGCTGCATACCGTCTTTTCCCTCAGCCCACATAACGGGTCCACCAACACCCATACCCATTACGTTATAAGATGTCGTGGCTCCCGTAATATTGGAATGCTGAAGCAATTCATTCTTGATTGACACAATCTGATTTTCGACGAGCGTATCCTGGATAGGCAGCACCAGCACATTGTTCTTATCGAATCCAAGGTCCTGATTTCGCATGAAATCAATTTGATCCTGCATGAAAAGCGTACAAACGACAACAAAAATGGAAATAGCAAATTGGGTGGTGATCAAAATCTTCCTTAACGTGTGCCCTGACTGGCGACTTTTAAAGGATCCCTTGAGCGCCATGATCGTCGGGATACCAGGGAGCAGGAAGGCAGGATATAATCCGGATAGCAGACCAATTCCGAGAGCAATGCCGAGCGAACCGAAAAGCAGCTGAGGGTTGCTGATAAAGTCAGCGCCCAGGTTGCGTCCGATCAGCTGGTTAAAAGAAGAAAGGTTCACTACAACCTGCACCATAATGATGGCAACAACAAGCGAAACCAGGGAAAGGAAGACGGACTCACCTAGAAAGGAGAGTATCAGACTCGTCCGGCCGGATCCCAGTGTTTTCTTCATCGCGATCTCGGTGGCGCGCTTGGCAGACTTTGCCGTCGACAAGTTCATGTAGTTGATACACGCAAGCAGCATGATAAAAATGCCAATGGCCGTGAAAGCGTAGAGATAAGCGATGTTGCCAAGGGGCTCATCGCTGCCCAGGTCGGAGTGAAAGTGAATATCGGCAAGGGAGTGTAGAATTGGTGTGTACTTGCCACCAACTTTGTCGCCAAACGATTTGTAGTATTTGTCAAAAATTACGGGAAACTTTGCATAGAAATCCTGCGGATCATAATTCTGGGGCATTAACGCGTACATATAAACGTCCGGGTTCCAAAAAGCCTCAGACTTGATTTGGCCGCCTTCTTCAATCGTCCATTCTCTTGCTTTGCTTAATCCTGACAACAAAATGTCAAATTTGAGGTGAGTGTTTTCAGGCAGGTCTTCAATTACGCCGGTCACTTTCCAAAGCTCACCGCCTATCAAGAGTGACTTTTCGATGGGCTCTTCATTCCCGAAATACCTGGTGACCATGGATTCCGTAATAACAACGGAATTCAACAGGTTCATACAGGTCTTTTCATCACCCTTGATAAACTTGTGTTTGAAGACTTGAAAATAAGTTGAGTCCGTTCTCACCACATCGTCTTCGTAATATGCAATTTCATCCCCGTTGCGATCATATTTTACGAGCACATGGTCCCAGTCATTGGCTCGCGTCAGTGCCTGCACCTCAGGGAATTCTGCCCTCAAAATATCGCCGAGTTCCCGTGCCGACCTCGCTCCGCGTATTTCCACGCCTGTAGCCTGCAGGTGCCCTCCCACCCGATAAATTCTTTCGTGGTTAGCAAAGTGCTTATCGTAGTTAAGATCATGATGGAGAATCAGCAAAAGGATAATGCTGACGGCAATGCCGAGCGCCAATCCAAGAATGTTTAGAAGAGAAAAGAATTTATCCTTGAGGAACACTCGGATAAAGAATTTCAAATGGGTACGTAGCATGGCGTCGGGTGTTAGGTACGTTAGGATGAAAAAGCTTGGCAATTAGTTTCAAGAACGATGCCGTTTTAAAAAACGCGTTCCATCAAGAAGATTTTGCATTTTTTTTAGCGCTCCTGATCATATTTGAACACCCGTGTCCGATATCCAGGATTAGGGTCACGGCATTTCTCTGCTTTTTCCCAAGCGCTGGCGTCACTTGGCCAGCGGGTCGGGCCTTAGCTGAAACTTAAATACTTTGCTTGTAGTGCCTTTTCCACCTTCCATGTGAAAGGGAGCACGGGTACTGATGGTTGCCCACAATCCACGGCCCTTCCAGCCCCCGTTTGGATCATCAATTCGTCCATCCATCCATTTGGTATAAAAACCCAACGGGTAGGGTACCCGGAGCACGACCCATTTTCCGTCCTTTAAGGCCAATAGCCCTTCCGATTCGTTTCCAGTGTTGATAGGGACATTCTCACCCAATCCGAATGAATTGAACTGATCTACCCAGGTATAATAGCTGCCTTCAGCGCTTCCCGGCGTCGTTACGCCTTTGAGCTGCGGCAACGGCTCAGTATAAAATGTCCAGCCCTCCGGACAATGCTGACCCGTTGCTTCCGGCCCATTGAGTGTCTTACATTTCCGCCGGTCAAAGCTTGCCATGTGTCCACTTGCAAGCGCCACCCATGCAACGCCGTTCCGATCCACATCCATACCCCGTGGAGAAAAACCTTCCACCGGTTCGCCTTCAGGATTCAAGGGCAGCTCATAATACTCTGTCAAAGCAGTTTCGGTGGGGTTTGACCCCGGATTCAACCGGATCAGCGCTCCCGGATAACCCAGCGATGAACCCCAAACCGAACCATCAGCAGCCGGTGAGACGGCATATAGTCCCTTGGCAATGCGCTTGTCCAGAGAAGCATCGAGGGGGTCGCTAGGTTCAACATATTTGTCGCGTTTGCCGTTGCCGTTGGTGTCAAGAATGAGCGGTGTCCACCCCTGGGATGCGGCTTCATCACCTGTTGCCTCGTATTTCTTGGTGTCCAGCCATCCGACAACCTCGCCGCCGCCGCTCGTCCATAGCGTATTGTTGTCGTCTTCCGCAAACATCAGGTGATGGGTGCTGAAACAGGTGCTTATGTGTGTATATTTTTTTGTGCCTGGATCATAATATCCCAGGTGACGGTAAGATCGCTCGAGTGGAAATGCCTTTGCTGATGGGTGATCCGATCCCTCACGACAAAAATCCGGGTTATCGGGTGGACGTACCGTTGCAGTAATCCAAACCCTGCCCTTGTCATCCAGCATAGGGTTGTGAACATTCGTTTTACTATTCCAAATGGGTTCATCGCCCCAATAGGGAGAGGGTTGTGGCATGTCCGGCCCGCTGGCAGGCTCGGTCGCAGTATCCCTGACCGTCAACGGCACGCGGCTGGTGTCGTTGGTCATGGGATCCAGCACCGGCAGATAATCCGCGCTGACCTCTAAGGCGCCGTAAAGCGCGCCATTAGCGTTAACAGTTGGTTTCCGGCGGTCTGTTGAGACCACGTCATGAAGATATGCCTTTGGATCTGCCCAGTCCCACTGGGAAATTACGACATTCCGTTCCTCACCTTTCGGACGGGGCGGAGCTTCAGGTATTTCTCCCTTGGCAATTCGGTCGGTCCAGTCGGCAAACATGCGAAGGAGTTCCTCACGCCCGATCTGATGCGCCGAAGATATCATTGACGCACCTGCCTGGCCGGATCCCAGGCGTCGTTCCCATGCCTCGACAGAAGAATTGAATTTCCCAAGCGATGGTGGAAACTGGCGCGTTCCTTTAGTACCTAATGCGTGGCAAGCCATACAGGTGCCTGATTTTATTTGCCTCAGAAATGCAGCCTGTGTCTTGATTTCCGGCGCAATTCCATTTCCCTTTGGACCGGTTCCAGGGAACTTACTTTTCTCCGGAACATGCAGAAGAGAAAACCAGTAGCCTGCGGGATAGTACTCTGCCGCAGCTTGCTCGTCCGGAGCGACTACGGCTTCAAGATCTATCGTACTACCCGGCGTCGCATCTTTCTTTGGGGAATCCACCAAGCCATATCCGCGTACCCAGACTGAATATTTTGCTGTGGGAAGATCCGGTATTAGATATTGTCCGTTGTCGTCTGTCACGACAATTTTTGCAAAACGGGTGGGAAGGTCATACGTTTCGGCGATAACCCATACGCCCGCTTCCGGACCGTTAGGGCCTGTCACCGTTCCTCCGATATCATCCTGCTCCACCTCGACGCTTTTTTTGGAATCACAGGACGCTAGCACCAATAGCGCGCACGTGCAAAAAGCAAACATAACTGATCGAGGTTTTGCGAAAGAAATGGTCTGGATTGATGTGCCTTTCATGTTGATAGGGGTTAGGATGAGAAGACGACGGCAACAGGCTTAGCCGAATAATTCAATTTAATTGAATTTTTAGACCGATTCAAGCCCATGATGTTAATCCGGCCGCGATCATACAGCGATGGCGTTACGGACGTTCGACGAGTATTCTCCAAACCATACCATTTGCAGGGAATACATCCCCGATAAATAACAGAATATAGGTATTGATAACCGGTCGGATTAATAGCGAATTTTACATACCTGTTCGAAATCGTTATGCATTATTTGGGGCGGATTATCCTGAGCTAAACCTCTAACGATTACAACGTCTCCGCTACGCTAAATTGTCGCGGCGTCACACCTTGCTTTTGTTTGAAATCACACGGTAGCCAAAATTTATCAACAAACAACAATCATTTTTATGGATCCTAAGAACATCACAGCACATCAAAAGGAACTGTTAGCCAAATTACAGTCCAGCACGGAAAATTTTATCTATGAATGGGACGAGGTACGTGGTGCATTATCTTTTTGCCGGGCGGACAAGCTAAGTTCTCCCTCGGCGCAGGCGGCAGAAAACAGCAACCGGGGTGAGCAAACATTTGCAGCTTTTATGGAAACATACGATCAGCTTTTTGGTCCCGAGAAAATCATGAGCGCTGCACGGTTGCTCAATAAAAAGAACGATAACATCGGCTGGCAACATTTGCAATACCAGCACTATCAAAATCCCCAGGAGCAAGGGAACGGCAGGGCACGTCAGAAGGTGGAGGTCTATGGCGCAAAGCTGGCGGCACATCTTAACAGCGCAGGAGAACTTATAGAAGTGCAGTCATCGTGCTTTCGTGAATTAAAAGTTGAAAATAAAGTCTCCACAGACACGGCCGAACTTCAAAAACAATTGCTTACAGGGTTAAGCGACATGGAAGGGTTCAACAAGATGCGCGAAGAAATGAAACGCCGAAAGGAAGGACTTTTTCCCTTGATGCAGGAACCACGAACCGTAGTATATCCCTGGAACGGAAAATTTATTTACGCGCTTGCAACGTATGGGTTTACTTCCTACGCATTTCCGCCCGAAGGCAAAGACGGAATGCCAAACAAACCCAAGATAGCTTTCGGCCAAATGTTTTTTGACGCCGAAACAGCACAGATGTTCTTATTTGCACCGACACGAAAAGGCATTGAGAATCCGACCTCTGGATCCGGACTTGCGTGTATCCCATTAGGCGGCCCTTATCAGAGCAGGGGTCTCGACGTAGTGCGCGTCGATGCTACTTCCACGTACCTCCTGAAGAATAAAACCAAGGCAAGGGAAATTATCACCTTCGATGCTAATGCTGATAGTACAGTAGTATATCCCAACATACCTCAGAAAATTTCAGCGGGTTCAGTGCCGGTGTCAACAGACAATGACGGAAATCATAACTGGAACCGGGTGGCTGCGAATACGACCGATGCCGAACGTACAGCCTCCCAGCAGCCTGAAGTTGATGAGCATTTCAATGTTTCTGAGTTGTATGACTGGTATAATGCGATCGGCGGAAGGGTTGGCTGGGATGACAATGATTTCTCCGCGCCCCTTGTCCCGAATCAGAATATAAATGTGGTTGCCCACACCTACGATGATGGCGCGGGTACTTCGCGCTCAGTGAATGCGTTCTTCGACAAACAATTGGTCGGTGGCAAGTGGATTAGCCACCTGGCATTCTTCGATGGCGACCCCACGGGCGCGACGTTTGCCGGTTTTGTTTTCGACTACCTTGCCGGATCCAGCGCCATCGTTGCGCACGAATATCAGCACGCCGTTACGGACTTCTCATTTAAAGATGGCGCCGGCAACCCCGGGTTAACGTATTCTGACTGGTACGCGGCCATCCATGAAGGAACCTCGGACGTCTTCGGCGGCTTATTCTCCGGCAACTGGTGGATGGGAAACGACTGTTCCCCTACCGGTCAGATCTTCAGGAACCTGGCATTTCCCCGGGACAGCGCGGCGCTTGATCCGGATAAATTTGACCATTGGGACGACCGCAACACCGTGAGCGGAACGCCGGCCAGATATGATCGCGGCGACATATTAGCACATTGCGCGTACCTTATGGCGCAGGGTGGCGTACATCAGCGCAGCAGTCGTAACCCAGTCTTAATTCCTGTGAAAGGTTTGGGTCGCGAAACCGTGGGCGGGAAGAGTGTGTACAAAGCTGCACGCATATGGTACCGTGCCCTGTCACTTTACCTATCTAACATTGGTGCCATGACGGGCATGCCCGCCAATGATGAAAATATTTTTCGTACGTTTAGAAATGGCACCATCAGCGCAGCGATAGACCTATATGGAACAAACTCTATTGAGCATAAAACTACCATCCTCGCCTGGTACGCCGTTGGACTTCAGCCAGTAGGGACACCGTATGGCGCAGACGTCACGTTCCTTACCTGGGGCGCCGATTGGTGGATGTCGCGTCCGTACATCGGCGTTCCAAGCCCGGATTGGTCGTCAGTGGATCTTTTCATCAATAACGGCGGTCCGTCCGAATGGAATGCTAAGGTTAATGTCTATAGCAGTGGAAGTCCTACGCAATTTGAAAACAAAGTGTATTGCCGGCTGCGCAACGTCGGCACAGCACAGGCCAATAACGTTCAAGTTCAATTTGAGTACGCTAAATGCACAACGGGAGGAGCGACGTGGCTACCAATGACCGACAAAGACGGCAATATCCAAGTGTTGAATGCCGGTAACCTTGCAGCCGGAGCCTCTAACTTTCCCGACAGCGCCCAAAACTCGCCACCTGCAACTGCCATGGTAAAATGGTGGGTCCCCCCTATCGAAAGCGGCGAAACTGTGGACCATTATTGTATTCGCGCCCGTACATTTTCAATCAGCGACGCCAATACCTACAACAACGAGGTGCAATCGAATATCGCTTATGTCCCTTACGTGCCCGGTTCGTTTCATATGGGTTTCTTTGCAAACAATCCGCTCGAACGCCCTATACCGTTGGAACTGAAATTAACGGATACGCTACCAAAGGGCTGGAATGTCCAGTTGCTGGAACAGGTAAATCATACAATGCTAAAACCTGGGGAATCGTTGCGGGTGCACGCAGAAATCAAAATGCCTCAGACCGCCGGAGGCAGGCTCGAAGCGCCCTTTAACGGTACAGTTACCGGACAATTCTCTGGAAAAATGACGACATCGTTTAGCGGAACGTTATTCAATGCGTCGCTCAATGGGTATAGTTTTAATGCTCAGATGTCGGTGACGACGGGAAATGGACATAATGTAAACGGGAAGTTCGAAGGGTCCCTGGATCTGGAGACAGGGCGTTTCAAGGGAACAATTAATGGAAACGTTCAAAGTGAAAAAACCGAAAGCCTGTCTTTACAAGCCGAAGGATGTTTACGGCCAACCAGGGTC
>DASUTP010000257.1:0-22716 GCA_036374515.1 Chryseolinea sp.
AAAATGGATGTAAGCAAGCGGCAGGGAGTGTTGGATCCGGCGCAGGGTCACGATGGCATGTATTGGACCTGGAATTCAGGCTATATCTTTTTAAAGATGGAAGGTACTTCTCCTGCAGCTCCTGCCGACCAGGATCACAAGTTCTATTATCACATTGGCGGTTACGGCGGATATGACACACCAGGTTTAAATAATATCCGTGAAAAGACGATTTCCTTTGGGAATGCTATGGCCCTGGTGCGGACAAATAAAATTCCGCAGGTCCACCTTCATGTGGATGTGCTGGAATTCTTTAAGAACCCAGTTCCCATAACGATCGCAGACCATTCCTTGGTAATGTTCAGCGAATTCTCAAAGACTGTGTCTGGCAACTACGTTAATATGTTTAAGTTCGATCACGTTCACAACTAAATTGATCCCTGTGCGAATTGTAATTGTATTTTTTTTTCTGCTGGTTGTTTGTGCATGCAGCGACGACGTTGTATCGTCGGAAAAAAAACCAACCCCTGTGAATCTTGTCATGCCATCAAATTTTCCCAGCGCTGTCTATGATCTATCTTCCAACCCATTGACGGAGGAAGGCATCGCTTTGGGTAAGATGCTGTTTTACGATCCGATATTATCCCGTGACAACACCATATCCTGTGGATTTTGTCATCAGCAAGCATCGGCATTTACTCATCATGGCCACGATCTCAGCCATGGCATTGGTGATAAACTTGGCCGAAGGAATTCGCTTCCCATACAAAATCTGATCTGGTACAAAAGCTTTTTCTGGGATGGGGGAGTCCACAACCTGGACTTAGTTCCGCTTAATGCCATCAGCAATCCCGTTGAGATGGATGAGGATACAAAAAATCTTATTGTAAAGCTACAGGGTCAACCACGCTACCGGGACCAGTTTAAACTTGCGTTTGAATCCGGCGAAATCAACAGCACATTCTTTTTGCAGGCACTTTCGCAATTTCTTGCAACAATGGTTTCGGCAAATTCACCCTATGACAAATATATCCGTCATGAAGGGGTCCAATTTAATGCCGATCAACTCGACGGCCATGCGTTATTTGAGCAGCATTGCAGCGGTTGCCATGCCACAGATCTATTTACGGATCAATCATACCGCAATAATGGATTTAGCAGTGCAGCGGACCTCTTAAACGATCCAGGTAGGGAAGAAATTACTTTAAATCCTGAAGACCGGGGCAAGTTTAAAGTTCCCAGCCTGCGGAATGTCGCGTACACTGCTCCATACATGCACAACGGAAAACTTGGATCATTAGAAGAGGTGCTGGACTTCTATTCTTCCGGTGTACAAGCAAGCTCGACGTTGGATCCTCTTTTGACTATTAACGACCAACCGGGGATCGCCCTGACCAATGACGATAAGAAAAAAATCATTGCGTTTCTGATGACGCTTTCCGACGAGCAATTTTTGAACGATCGTCGATTTTCCGAATACTGATAAAACGATGATGAAAAAATTAATAATCCTGTTGATAATACAGATGACATTTCTCACGTCGTCGGATGCCTGCAGTGTTTGTGGGTGTGGGGTTGGGAGTTATCATTACGGCATCCTTCCGCAGTTTCGAAAGAATTTTGTGGGGCTTCGTTACCGGCACAGCTCCTATGTTTCCACTCTGGATGATTCACATGCTGAAAAATATTCGTATGAAACTTTCCAAACGGCTGAAGTTTGGGGACGGTTCTACCCGACGAAAAAGCTCCAGGCGTTCGTCTTTATTCCGTTTAACTTCAATGACAGGACGGAGGGCACCGGTATCACCAAGCTGCGAGGACTTGGCGATATTGTTATCAGCGCGAACTATAACGTCATTAACACTTATGACAGCAGTAATTCAAGACTGCAGCACAATCTGCTTGTGGGCGGCGGTTTAAAACTTCCAACGGGTGAATTTCGCGCCCTCGAAAATGGTCTCACGGTAAATCAAAATTTTCAGCTTGGCACCGGTAGCCTCGATTTTCTCTTCAATCTTATTTATACCATTCGTCTCAAAAACGCTGGGCTTAATACCGAATTGAGCTATAGTGTGAACACTACCAATGCTGACAAATATAAATTCGGAAATGCTACGCGAACGGCCCTTACAGCATTTTACGTTTTTCGCGCGGGCGCATTTACCATTATGCCCAACGGCGGGTTAAGCACTGAATTTTTCGAGGACAACAAACAATTTGGCGAATCCTTTCCCGATACCGGCGGATGGGCTTTCTTTTGCACGGCAGGGGCTGAAATTTATTATCGCAACTTGGCAGTTGGTCTATCCTATGCCCGCCCGGGACAACAACAATTGTTTTCCGGAAAGGTGGAGGCCAACAGCCGACTGAACGCGCATGTTACCATTATGTTTTAATCCCAAAAATTTGCCGTTGACCTTGCCTAAACCGGTGTCTGCATAATAGTTTGAATCATTCGCCGATTATCTGACCGCCTGGGTAAATCCGAATGATTTCCGAAGGCTTTTCTCGCTTAACTTGTGGGAATTTTATCATGATAACAACATAGTATGATTAGAAAAATTAGAAAGATTGCGATCTCACTGGTAGTATTTTCCCTATTCGTGGCGTTGGGAGTCTCCTGTGACTCAAAAAAGGAGGAAGTTCGTGTGCTGGTGTTTTCGAAGACTGCCGGATTCCGTCACGGATCGATCGCAGCTGGGATTGCAGCAGTGCGTACCCTGGGGCAAAAGCACGGCTTTGCTGTCGACACGACCGAGAATGCCTCACAGTTCAATGAAGAGAATTTACAACGATACAAAGCAGTCGTTTTCCTGAACACCACGGGTGATGTTCTTAATCAGGAACAACAAAATGATTTTGAGCGATTTGTTCAGGCAGGTGGAGGATATGTAGGTATACACTCCGCGACAGATACAGAATACGATTGGCCATGGTATGGAAAACTCGTGGGTGCGTATTTTGCAGGTCATCCGAACAACCCCAATGTAAAGAAGGGCGAGTTTTTTACGGTCGATAAGAATCATCCCGCTTCAGATTCCCTGCCTGACCGTTTCGAACGAACCGACGAATTCTATAGCTATAAGAATATCGGCGACGACTTAAAGGTGTTGGTCAAAATCGATGAAAAGACCTATACTGGTGGAACGAATGGAGACAATCATCCCATGGCGTGGTATCATGAATTTGATGGCGGCCGCGCATTTTACACAGGAATGGGCCACACGGATGAAACCTATAGCGAACCGCTTTTTTTAACACACCTGGCAGGGGGTATCAATTACGTTTTGGGTGGCAATGATCCCGTCAAACTAAACTATTCCCTGGCACATTCGAAGCGCGTACCGGAAGAAAACCGGTTTACAAAAGTCGTGTTGGATGAAAAATTAAATGAACCTGTTGAATTAGCAATTCTGCCGGGCGAACGTGTTTTATTTGTTGAGCGCAAAGGATCCGTAAAAATCTATGATCCGACGTTAAAGAAAACCAAGACCATCGCCAAAATACCGGTCAGTACTAAATATAAGTTCGCCGACAACGGTAGGGCTGAAGCCGAGGATGGGTTGTTGGGCGTCGCACTGGACCCGAAGTACAAGGAGAATAATTGGATTTATCTTTACTATTCCCAGGCTGGCGATAAGCCTGTGAATATTCTTACGCGATATGAATTAAAAGATGACTCGTTGTACGAATCGTCGAAAAAGATCCTGCTTGAAGTGGAGGTGCAACGTGAACAATGCTGCCACACCGGTGGCTCAATTGCTTTCGACGCAGAGGGAAATCTATTTTTGTCAACTGGCGACAATACGAGCCCGCGTTCAACGAAATACGCGCCGATGGACGGCCGGGTTGGCAGAAGTCCGTGGGATGCGCAAAAATCATCGGGTAATACCAACGACCTGAGAGGTAAAATTCTGCGGATTCATCCTGAACCTGATGGAACGTACACCATTCCCGAAGGAAATCTTTTTCCCAGCGGTATGGCGAAAACAAGACCTGAAATCTATATCATGGGCGGAAGGAACCCATACCGGATTTCGGTCGATAAAAAGACAGGCTTTCTCTATTGGGGAGACGTCGGACCAGATGCGGCTACCGATTCCGTTAACAGAGGTCCCAAGGCATATGACGAAGTCAACCAGGCGCGAAAGGCCGGTTTTTATGGATGGCCATATTTTGTCGGCGATAATAAAGCTTATCATGAGCGGAATTTTTCGACCGGAGTATCTGGCCCTGCATTCGATCCGATGAAACCTGTCAATAATTCACCCAACAATACCGGTCTGACTGAATTACCCCCCGCGCAAAAAGCATTCATATGGTATCCCTACGATCTGTCCGCGGAATTTCCACTGCTGGGATCAGGCGGGCGAACGGCTATGGCGGGAGAGGTTTTTTATGCGGAAGATTTTAAAAATGCCAAGCGTGCATTCCCGGAGTACTTTGATGGAAAATTATTTATCTATGAATGGATGCGCGGGTGGATCATGGCGGTGACCATGGATAAGGATGGCAATTACGTTTCAATGGAGCGTTTTATGCCGAGCCACAAATTCAGCAACCCCATGGATATGGAATTTGGCCCGGAGGGCGACCTATATATGCTTGAATATGGAACAGGCTGGTTTCAGGGTAACGAAGACGCGCGTCTTGTCCGAATTGAATATAATGGGAATAATCGCAAGCCTGTCATAAAAATTGCTGCAGACAAACCAAAGGGAGCCGTGCCGATGACTGTGACCTTTAGTGCCGATGGCACCAAAGATTATGATCGCGACCCGCTTACATACGAATGGAAAGTACTGGGTCCGGATGACAAGGTGATTTCGACATCAAAAGATGCGACAAGCCAGTATACTTTCGAACAGCCCGGTGTCTACAAAGCGTCGCTTACCGTTTCCGATGGGAAAGGAGAATCTGCCACCAGCCAACTGGAGATCCTGGCAGGCAATGAACCTCCAACCCTGACGTTCGATATCACAAAAGGAAATCAGACTTATTTCTTCCCCAATCAGCCCTTTGACTATTCTGTCAAGGTAAATGACAAGGAGGATGGAAGTTTGAACAATGGTAGTATTTCTGCGGAAGAGGTCTCCGTGCGAATTGATTATCTCCCCGAAGGATTTGACAAAGTGGAAATAGCACAGGGTCACCTTGGCGCCGACGAGCTGGCGCAATTTGCTACCGGAAAAAAACTGATGGAACAAAGCGACTGCAAGGCTTGCCATATCATCGATAGAAAGTCCATTGGCCCAACCTACATGGATGTTGCCAAGAAATACAAGGACGACCCGAATGCTGTTAACTACCTGGCCAAAAAAATTATCAGCGGAGGAAGCGGTGTCTGGGGTGAGACAGCAATGGCAGCGCATCCGCAGCTTCCATTGAAAGATGCTACGGAAATTGCCAGATACATTCTGGGGCTTGGAAATGAAACTGTGGCCAAGTCACTGCCTGTTAGCGGCTCATACACGACCGTTATTGAAAAAGGAGTCAGCGACAAAGGGGTTTTGATATTACGGGCGGCCTATACGGACAAAGGTGCGAACGGGATTCAGCCAGCGACTTCCGAAAAGTTGATTACACTGAAAAGCGCAAGCTTCCAGGCCAGTGTTGCCGACAAAACAGAAGGTATTCAAAAATTTAGGTTCGATGGTAATGACATCATGATCGTATCCGCTAACGACGCGTATCTGGCGTACAATCAGATTGACATGACTGGTATCACCAATGCTATCTGCGTCACCTTTGCACCCGAGAATCAATTGAATGCCGCAGGTGGTTCGATCGAGGTTCATATCGATAGTCCCAGTGGTCCCCTGATAGGCAAGTCTAAACCCATAGGTGTTGTTAAAGGCAAAAACCCTACGCCGGTTATTGCACCCATAACCCTTGCTCCAACAACAGGTTTCCATGATGTGTATTTTGTCTGTAAAAATGAAACAGCCCCTGCGGGTCAATCACTTTTTATAGTGGCTAACATTCAATTCCAGGCCAATGCGAAATTGCTTGGCAAAGCTATCACGATGAATTAGGATACGCCAGACGATCTTTGCAAAGGTCCATAGTTCATGAAGGATTTTTATGAATTATGGACCTTCGTCTTTTATAGTTAAGTTTGTTGTTGTACGAACCAATTCAAGATGGACGAAGAACCTTACAGCATGTACTCTTTTTTGTTGGACCGTACGGCAAGGCGTGTGAAACAATATGCTCAGCGCAGGTTCAAAGAATTGGGATTTAACATTACCGTCGATCAATGGTTGGTTTTGCGTCATTTGTACGACCACGATGACCTTAATCAAAAGGAGTTGGCAGACCTTATTTTTAAAGATACACCTACATTAACACGCATCATCGATCTGTTGTGCGACAAGGGACTGACAAAGCGTAAAACTCATCCTTCCGACAGAAGATCTTTCAACGTGTGTCTCACCAGTCAGGGCCGGAATAAAGTCGAGCAATTAAGGCCAAAGATAAAAGACGTCCGCCTCAAGGCATGGGAAGGACTTAGTGAACGGGATTTTACTCAGTTTAAACGCATTCTTAACGCTATTTATGTGAACCTGGAATAAGGTTGCACGAAATTGCATTTTTTTTATATAAATAGTTGTTGTACGAATTATTAGTATATACCCTTTTTAACTATTTTTGAAGAAACAAAAAACAGTATGACAACCACAGATATTTGCGTGATAGGGGCAGGTCCTGTAGGACTATTTTCAGTGTTTGAAGCAGGATTGCTGAAAATGCGTTGTCACCTGGTAGACGTTTTGCCCCAGATAGGGGGGCAACTTTCGGAGATATACCCGAAAAAACCGATCTATGATATTCCGGGTTATCCCGAAATAAAAGCGGAAGATCTTGTTGAGAACCTTCGACAGCAGATTCAGCCGTTCAAGCCCACGTTCACCTTAGGCGAACGTGTCGAGACGCTTGTTAAATCGCAGGAAGGGGATTTTATTTTGACGATGTCTGATCAATCAGCCATAAAAGCAAAGGTTGTTGTGATCGCCGGCGGCCTTGGATGTTTTGAGCCGCGCAAACCCGAATTGAATCGCCTGGAATATTTTGAAGGAAAAGGGGTCGACTATATCGTAAAGGATCCAGAAAAATTCCGCGAAAAGAAACTGGTTATTGCGGGTGGGGGAGATTCCGCATTGGATTGGGCCATCCACCTTACGGAAATTGCAGCACACGTTACGTTAGTTCACCGGAATGAGTCGTTTCGAGGAGCGCCTGATTCAACGGAAAAAGTTTTTCACCTTGCGAAATCCGGACGGCTAAACCTGTTATTGAACTCTAACCTACATGCGCTAGAAGGTAATGGCGTTTTGAAAGCGGTTGACATCGTCAACAAACAGGGAGTTGTGAACCGAGTGGAGGCTGATTATATGATACCGTTGTTCGGACTAAGTCCAAAACTCGGTCCTATCGGCGAATGGGGGTTGAATGTTGACAAAGGCGCTATAGAAGTAAATACCTTCGATTATTCAACCAACGTACCGGGTATATACGCTATTGGCGACATTAATACGTACCCGGGAAAATTAAAACTTATTCTCTCTGGTTTTCACGAAGCGGCACTGATGGCACAAAGTGCGTTCAAGTATGTTTATCCCAATCAAAAGCTTAGTTTCAAGTACACGACAGTGAATGGTGTCAATAGTTTCTGAAAAATTTTTGATATGATAACTTTTAATGTTGTCGATAGATCCGGGGATGTCCGCGCGGTAGAAGTTCCGGAAGAAATCAATTTGAATCTGATGGAGGTCCTTAAAGCCTCCGAATATCCTATTCTTGCAACCTGTGGTGGAATGGCCTTGTGCGCAACTTGTCAAGTGGAAGTGACTGAAGGCTTAGAAAAATTGCCACCTCCCACGGAGATCGAACTCGATATGCTGGATCAATTACCAACAGCGACGCCTCACAGCCGGCTGGCCTGTCAAATAAAGATCCACGAATATCTCGAAGGTTCTATATTTCGCTTGAGCGCAGAATAACAGAAAGAATTTTTCAATCTGCTAACATTTCCGATGCCGCACTGTTATGAGAGTCATCATTGCGGACAATTGATGTTATGAAACTTTTCAAGTGCCAACACTGCGGGCAACTCCTTTATTTTGAAAACACCTATTGTGAAAGGTGTGGTCATGTCCTGGGATTTTGGCCGGAGACAATGGAACTTCTTACGCTTGTAAAAACAGATGAGCAAACGTTTGCTGATGTTCTAAGGACATCGGATCGTTATCAGTACTGTGCGAATGCTCAGCACGGTGCCTGTAACTGGCTGGTGAGGGCTGGCGCGGAAACTGAATTTTGTCGTGCCTGTCGTTTGAATAATACAATTCCGGACCTTAATAATCCTGAGCGACTTGAAGCGTGGAAAAAAATCGAAATAGCAAAACACAGACTGATTTATACCCTTTTGAAACTTGGGCTCGCGGTGCCAGAAAAAACCCACGATTCATCTGAAGGTCTTGCTTTCGACTTTTTGGCAGAAAATGGGAGCCAGGATAGGGTAGTGATGGGACACGCCCAGGGTCTAATCACCATCAACCTGGCTGAGGCTGATGAAGTGAAAAGAATTCGTACACGCGAGCAACTTGGTGAGCCCTACCGAACTTTGCTAGGGCATTTCAGGCATGAAGTGGGGCATTATTATTGGGACGCGTTGGTTAAGATTGACGAGAACCGAATTGAGGAATTCCGATCCGTTTTTGGCAACGAAGAAGCCGACTATCAGAATGCGCTTCAATTGTACTATCAAAACGGGCCTGTTCAGAATTGGCAAAACGACTTTGTGAGCGCGTATGCCACCGCGCATCCCTGGGAAGACTGGGCAGAAACATGGGCGCATTACCTACACGTGATGGACACGCTCGAGACTGCGTATTCATTTGGGTTGCGAATTAACCCCGTTGCTGTAAGCAAAGTTGAAATGCTGCTGGCGGAATTTGGTCTTGACCCATTCAAAGTAAAAAATTTTCAACGGCTGATCGATCTTTGGATTCCCCTCACAATTGCCTTGAACAGTATCAACAGGAGCATGGGCCAGCCTGACCTGTATCCGTTTGTTGTCTCCCCGGCGGTGGTTCGGAAGCTCAATTTTGTTCATACGCTTCTTGCCGATGTCAAGAATATAAATCTTCCGCTTACGGTGTGGGAATGAAAGAATATCGGCCTCGGTTGCTTTGAAAGTGGCCCTTCGCTCAACGGGGAAAAAACTTATCCATAAAACAGTATTTCTATTATCTTTGGCAGATTTTATTTTGGCCAAACTGTTCCACCATGCAAAGTCTTAATATAGACGAAAAAATCCTCTCTATTGACATTGGCGGTTCTCGTATTAAAGCAACGATCTTGGATCCTGATGGCGTAATGCTGATGGACTTTCAAAAGATTGCCACTCCATCCACTCCTGATCCCGGAAATGTTATCCAGGCGATCCTGGAATTAACAAGAAATTTTCAGGAATATCACCGCGTTTCGGTGGGATTTCCAGGGTATACGCGGCAGGGCATCGTATATACCGCTCCGAATTTAACCACACAAAAATGGAGTGGGGTCAACCTGAGCAAATTATTGTCGGACATTTTAAACAAGCCTGTCCGAGTTTTAAATGACGCTGATATGCAAGGACTAGGTGTTGTACGGGGTGAAGGTCTGGAAATGGTCATAACCTTGGGCACTGGTTTCGGGACGTCGCTTTTTTTGGATGGCAACCTGTTGCCACACCTTGAAGTTGCGCATCACCCCATTTCGAAACATCGGACATACGACGAATACATTGGCGACCGCGGGTTGTCAGAAGTAGGATTGGAAAAGTGGAATAAACGATTGCAAAAGGTTATTGGCATTCTCAAAACTGTTTTCAACTACGATCATTTGTATATCGGTGGCGGCAATTCAAAAAAAATCACTTTCAAAATTGAAGATAACATTACCTTGGTGTCGAATTTGGATGGGATCAAAGGTGGGGCAAAAGTTTGGCAGCGGGAAATGTTTTACGCCGTTTAGATTCATTAGCATATATCACATAAATTAAGATTAAAACTCGACTAGTCATGGAACAACAAAGTACTCTTGTAGAAACTGCCATTAACACGGTACGCGTACTCGCGGCGGACGGTGTTCAGAAAGCAAATTCAGGACACCCCGGTATGCCTATGGGCGCCGCTCCGATGGCCCACGTTCTTTGGTCCGAAGCCATGACGTACAATGCTCAGAGCCCCGACTGGATTAATCGCGACCGCTTCATCCTATCGGCGGGCCACGGTTGCATGCTCCAATACATCTATCTTTTCCTTACGGGTTATGATATCAGTATGGATGATCTGAAGAGCTTTCGCCAACTTCACAGCAAAACACCGGGTCACCCGGAGTACGGTTTGTTGAAAGGTGTTGAGGTTACTACAGGACCGTTGGGACAAGGATTTGCAAACGGTGTTGGATTTGCCATCGGCCAAAAGTTCCTGGCTGCCCGCTATAACAAGCCTGGCTTTGACCTCTTTAATTATCATATCTACAGCATCTGCAGCGACGGGGACCTTAATGAGGGCGTCAGTGCAGAAGCTGCGTCGCTCGCAGGGCATTTAAAGTTGGGAAATCTAATTTACCTCTACGACGATAATCATATTTCCATTGAAGGAGACACTGCCATTGCCTTTACCGAGGACGTTGCAAAACGTTTTGAGGCGTATGGTTGGCATGTCCAGATTGTCAAAGATGGCAATGATGTAAAGGCAATTTCGGAAGCGATTAAGAAAGCTAAAGCAGAAACGTCCCGTCCCTCAATAATTAATGTCCGCACGCACATTGCCTATGGAAGCCCGAATAAAGTTGACACTGCCGGTGCACATGGTTCGCCGCTCGGAGAGGCAGAGGTAAAACTTGTTAAGAAAAATTTAGGATTTGATCCTGAACAATCTTTCGTTGTTCCAGATGACGTTCTCAAATTTTACCGCGATTGTGGCAAGAAAGGCGCAGAAAAGGAAAAAGCGTGGAACGCGCTGTTCGAACAATATCGGAAGGCCCACGGCGATCTTGCACAGGAGTTCGAATCGCTTAGCCGTGGTCAGCTTCCTTCAGGATGGAAGGACAAGCTGCCGGTATTCAAACCTGAAGATGGTAAGTTAGCTACCCGCCAGGCGTCAGGCAAAGTGTTAAATGCAATAGCCGATGCGTTACCGACGTTGATTGGCGGAGCAGCAGACCTTGCGCCGTCTACTGAAACATTCCTAAAGAAGTATGCCTCCTTTACTCCTGACAATTACAGTGGAAGGAATTTTCACTTTGGCATACGGGAACATGGCATGGGGTCTATACTGAACGGTATGGCATTGACGCCGGCCATAATTCCCTATGGCGCAACATTCCTGATTTTTTCAGAATATATGCGCCCACCCATCAGGTTGGCCGCTATTATGAAGATCCGGCCGATTTTTGTCTACACACACGATAGCATCGGATTAGGGGAGGATGGAACGACGCATCAGCCTATAGAACAACTGATATCACTGCGTTCAATTCCTAATATTCTGCTTCTTCGTCCGGCAGACGCTAATGAAACAGTGCAGGCATGGCGTGTTGCTCTCGAGTATCAAAATGGTCCAGTAGTTATTGTACTAACGCGACAAGGCCTTCCCATCATTGACCAATCGAAATATACACCAGCCACAGAGGTTGAGAAGGGCGCTTACATTTTATCGGATGTTGAAAAGCCAGCCATCATCCTCATGGCTACGGGTTCGGAAGTTTCTCTGGTACTTGAAGCCCAGGCGAAATTAAAGGAGCAAGGAATTGCTGCACGTGTAGTGAGCATGCCTTCGTGGGAATTATTCGAAAAACAAGACGAAGCTTACAAAGAAAAAGTATTGCCGCGCGCTATCCGGAAACGTCTGGCTGTCGAAGCTGGGTCGCCTCTGGGCTGGCACAAGTACGTTACCGATGAAGGCAGCGTTCATGGACTGACAACATTTGGCGAGTCCGCTCCGGCTGGCGATTTGATGAAGTTCTTTGGCTTTACTGTCGACAATGTCGTCAAAAAAGCAAAAGACTTGCTCTCCTGAGGATCAGACAACGAAAAAGTCTTCAGGTCAGTAAAAGATGCCTGAGATATCAGGAGGCACAGTGACAGCTTTTTTAATTGTGTTACCATTAATCCGTTAAGAAAATGAAGTTAGGAATTGCGGCCGACCATGGTGGATTTAAGTTGAAGGAAGAAATCAAGGCGTGGATCGCATCGGCGGGCCATGACGTAAAAGATTTTGGAGCAGAAAGCCTTGACCAGTTTGATGACTATCCGGACTATGTTATACCGTTAGCAAGGGCGGTGGCTTCCGGTGAAGTAAAATACGGCATAGCAATTTGTGGCAGCGGAGTGGGCGCATCCATCGCCGCGAACAAGATCGCCGGTGTAAGAGCTGCGTTGATTCACGATAGTTTTTCGGCTCACCAAGGTGTTGAGGATGACGATATGAATTTGATTTGTCTCGGGGGCAGGGTAGTGGGTAATAAAATTGCTGAGGAACTGATCACCGCGTTTTTGAATGCCCGCTATATCGGCGCTGAAAGACATCGCAGACGCCTGGATAAAATTAAGGCCCTGGAAAAATAACGTCGTCTTCACTTTATAAAGATTTAACTCAAATCAAACATGGCAGCTAACTTTACTTTTGGAATCATCGGCATGGGGACCATGGGACGCAATCTCCTGCTGAATATGGCGGATCACAGTTTTAATGTAGCCGGATACGATAAAGATGAAAAGAAGGTCGATCTTCTGGTGAGTGAAGCAAAGGGAAAATCAAATGTAAAAGGTTTTACACAGGCTAACGAATTTATCGAAAGCCTGCAAAAGCCACGTGCCATTATGTTGCTAGTGCCCGCCGGAAAAATTGTGGATAGCGTCATTCAGGAACTCACACCGCTACTGGACCAGGGTG
This sequence comes from Chryseolinea sp., assembly GCA_036374515.1. GTDB lineage: Bacteria > Bacteroidota > Bacteroidia > Cytophagales > Cyclobacteriaceae > Chryseolinea. The sequence goes on from DASUTP010000257.1 coordinate 12,927, forward strand.
ATCTTATTATTGATGGCGGTAATTCTCACTTCACCGACACCGAGAGACGCGTTCAGGAATTGAAACAAAAAGGCCTCCACTTTTTTGGTATGGGAATTTCAGGTGGCGAGGAAGGTGCGCGAAAAGGTCCGAGTATGATGCCTGGAGGCGATCAACAAGCATACAAAGTGGTACAGCCCATTTTTGAAGCAGTGGCGGCAAAAGTAAATGGTGCGCCGTGTGTTACATACATCGGCCCCGGCGCTTCGGGACACTTCGTTAAAATGGTTCACAACGGAATTGAATACGGGATCATGCAACTGATTGCCGAGACGTATGAGATGATGAAAAAGGGATTGAATCTTTCCGATGAGAACATTCACAGCATTTTTAAACAGTGGAGCGAAGGCAGGCTGAAATCTTTTCTCATCGAGATAACACGTGACATTCTGGGTTTCAAAGCGAATGGCTCCGACCACTTGCTGATTCACGATATCAAGGACGAAGCAAAGTCAAAGGGCACGGGAAAATGGACTTCGCAGGTTGCCATGGATTTGGTAACGCCGCTGACCGTTATCGACACCGCCGTGTCCATGCGCGACATGTCAAAGTACAAAACCCTCAGGAAACAGGCTGCGTCGATGTACGGTCAGGAACCGGCAACGCATGCCCTATCCCTGGAGGAATCTATCGCGTCATTAGAAGCAGCGCTTTATTTCTCAACGATTGTAGCTTACGCGCAGGGTATGCACCTCCTGGCGCAAGCATCCGCTGAGTACAAGTATGAGCTGAAGATGGATCAGATCGCTTTAATCTGGCGTGGGGGTTGTATCATACGGTCTGTTTTCCTCGAAGACATGTACCAGGCATATAAGCGGGATTCAGGTCTTCCTCACTTGTTGCTGGATAAAAATATTCACGAGACGGTTAAAGGTTTACTCAATGGTATCAGACTTACAACTTCGGCTGCCATAGCTTCTGGAATTGCCATGCCCGCGCATACAGCTGCTATAAGTTATTTTGATAGCCTTAAGAGCGAACGCATGCCGTCGAACCTTATTCAGGCTCAGCGCGATTATTTTGGGGCGCATACCTATGAGCTGATCGGGAAGGAAGGCGTTTTCCATACACAATGGTTCGCTAAATAATCAGATCGTCTATACCTTATTAAAATGAAGTCAGAAAACAATCCTCTGCGGTCGCAAGCGACAATTTTTTTTATTTTCGGCGGAACCGGCGACCTAACATCCCGCAAATTAATTCCGGCGCTGTATAATTTATTTCTTGATGGTTGGATGCCTCAAAACTTTGCTGTGATTGGCATGGGCAGAACGTTGTACAGCAACGAACAATTTCGCGCGTTGCTGCTGGAAGATCTCAATAAGTTTTCAAGGAATGGCAAAGCGGAAAAGAAGCAGTGGGAAGAGTTTTCTGAAAGAGTTTCCTTTCAAGTGTCCGATATAAAAGATGATAGAACCTATGAGACACAGGGGGAGACCATCAAGAAGTTAGCGGCCGAGTGGAATGCCGAGCCCTGCGTAATCTATTACCTTGCTGTGGCGCCGCGTTTTTTTGCGCCGATAGCTGAGAGCCTTGCAAAACATAAGCTGGCTGAGAACCCGAAGAAATCGCGCATCGTGATTGAAAAGCCGTTTGGCCATGATTTGGAATCCGCAAAGGAATTGAACAGACTTTTGAACGATAGGTTTTTAGAAAGTCAGATCTACCGTATCGACCATTATCTTGGCAAGGAAACAGTGCAGAATATTTTGGCATTCCGTTTTGCAAATTCCATCCTTGAGCCGCTCTGGAACCGGAATTATATCGATCACGTGCAAATTTCAGTTACGGAACAACTTGGCGTGGCAGACAGGGGCGGTTACTATGAGGAAGCTGGAGCAATGCGGGATATGGTGCAAAACCATATTCTTCAGTTATTGTGCCTGGTAGCGATGGAGCCACCGGTAAGCTTTCAGGCTGATGAAGTACGGAATCGGAAAGTTGATGTTCTCCATGCAATGCGAAAATTCACGGCCGAGGAGATCAAGAAACATGCGGTGCGTGGCCAATATGGCAAGGGTTGGGTTGAAGGTAGGGAAGTTGTTGGTTACCGCGAGGAAGAAGCTGTTAATCCGCAATCCAATACGGAGACTTTCGCTGCTGTGAAATTGTTTATCGATAACTGGCGATGGCATGGTGTGCCTTTTTATCTGAGGACCGGCAAACGGATGCATCAGTCTTCGTCCATCATCAGCATTCAGTTCAAAGATGTTCCCCACCTGATATTTCCGTCTGAAGCCGTTGAAAGCTGGCAGCAAAACCGACTCGTAATCAGCATCCAGCCTGAAATGAGTATCCGGCTGCAGGTTCAGGCTAAACGGCCGGGTCTGGGGATGACGCTTAACCCTGTCGATCTGATCTTCGATTACAGCGGAACGTATCAGGGCGAAGCCCCGGAAGCTTACGAAACATTATTGCTGGACACAATGCTGGGCGATCAAACCTTGTTCATGCGCGGTGACCAGGTTGAAGCCGCCTGGGACCTGCTGATGCCGGTCCTGAATGCATGGTCAAGCAAAAAGAGCTTGAATTTTCCGAATTATGCCGCCGATTCATGGGGACCTGAAATAGCCGAAGCGTTGATTGCGAAAGATGGGTTCCACTGGTTTACATTACCCTTGAAAAAAAAGTAGTTTGTGATAAATATATACAAGGAAGAAAATAAAGTACTTTCAGCATTGGCGGACTTTATTGCGTCCGTGGCAAAAAAAACAATCGACCTTCAGGGACGATTTACCATTGCACTCTCAGGAGGTAGTTCCCCGAAAAAATTATACGAGTTACTGGCTTCCAACGCGTATCGCGGAAAAGTTGACTGGAGAAAAGTATTTTTCTTTTTTGGCGATGAACGATACGTGCCGCTGTATCATAAAGACAGCAATTACCTCATGGCGGAAAGGGCTTTGTTTGAACCCTTAGGGATTTTGCAGGAGCAGGTTTTCGCCGTCAATACGGCGCTGCCGCCAGGCGACGCTGCGCGGGATTATGAAGAAAAGGTCGTGGGCCATTTCCATGACAAAGCACCGCGTTTTGATTTGATTTTATTGGGACTTGGAGACAATTCACATACTGCCTCACTTTTTCCACATACGAAGGTGTTGTATGAAAAAGCAGCATTGATAAAAGAAATCTTTGTCGACGAGGTGAACATGTACCGGATAACCTTCACGGCACCCCTGATTAACGATGCCCATCACGTGGCTTTCCTTGTTTATGGGGCAGGCAAGGCTGATGCTGTTCACCATATAATAAAGGGGGAAGGAAACATTGATCTGTATCCCGCCCAGCTAATCCATCCAATAGACGGAACGTTGTCCTGGTTCATGGATGAGGCCGCGGCATCGAAAATACAGCAATGATTTTTCGTTTTATGCTACTTGAACAGTGTAATTGTATAATCCAGCAATTCCTGGCCGCCAGCGTCGCCATGACCTGGTACAATAATCTTTGCCGAAGGGCAAGTTGATTTTATCTTTTCGATTGTTGCCGGCCAGGCCGTTACGTTGGCATCCCCCAGATATCCTTTGGATGCATCCATCGATTTTACCATGCACCCGCCAAAGATTGTTTTTTCAGCCGGTATCCACGTGATAATGTTGTCAGGTGTATGCGCTTCGCCCAACCAGTAATTTATCACGTGCCTGGTTCCGACTTTGATCTTCTGTTCCGAAGAAAAGAAATTCTTCGGCATATTAGTCGTGTCGCCATTCTTTTTCAACAATTCGCGCATCCGTTCATTGCCATAGGACATAATGCCCGCCTCGTGAAAGGATTGAATACCGCCGAGGCAGTCGCCGTGAAAATGATTGACGATCACACCTTTGATAACAAGCTTTGGATGCTGTCTTTTCAGCCACTCCAACAAATGCTTCGACATTTCATTGTTTACCGGAGTGTCACAAATTACTCCTTCGTTTCCGTTCATGTATATCAGTCCGTTGCATTTTACTTTGCCAAAGTCCGTCGTCTGCAGATCAGACACATGTAGGTAGACATTGGCCGTCAATCGAATGATGGATAGACCTTCGGTGATGACGATCTCTCTATTCTTTTCGCCTGACTGCGCCAGGCAAATATTTGCAATAGCAATGCATAAAATAACGAACAGATTTTTCATTGACGAGGTAATTCAGTTGGCAGATGGACGTCGTCAAATTTATCGAAAGATTGGCGCACTCAGGAAAGAACATTGGAAATTAAATCAGCAATTTTTTTTGCCACCTTTTCGTCGGAGTCCAGATCCGGGTTAAATATTGTTACGCTCATCCCGATCGTTGGGTGTGCCTGAATCAGGTTGTTGAGAATGCCCTGACAATCTTTGAACGACAACCCACCCGGAATCCGGTAATCCACTGCGGGGTTTTCCATGTCGCCGATAACGTCGGTATCAAAATGGATCCAGAATCTCCCTGCATTCATCTTTCGGACATGATCGTCAATTTCCGTTTTAGTTTGCAGTAGACTTTGTTGCTGCAATCGTTGTAGGTCGATGCATTTGATTCCCGTAGATCTGATTTCTTGCGAGCCGTATCTGCGCGTCTCTTCCATGTCGCGCTGCCCAATGTGAATTACATTTTCATCATGAACGTATGGTTTCAGATTATCGATGTTAACAAGAAGATCAGGACCCCTTCCCGTTACGATTGCGAGTTCCATATCTGCCGCTTCGCCGGTGATGGACTTCTCCGGCTCGTAAAAGTCCGCATGGGCATCCATAAAAAATAACCCAAAAGTTCCTTTCGACCTAAGAGCGGCCATGATGCCGATCAGAATGCTACAGTCGCCGCCGAGGACTAGCACAAATTTTTTCGCAATATCGATTTTTGACAACGTCTCCTTTAAGCTTTTGGAAAATGCTGTCAATGGAGCCGCGTTGAGAACACCGTGCGGCTCGCGCAGGCTGCTATACAGATGATTGAGTGTGGGGACGTCGATTACGGCGTTAGCGGAATTCAATTTTTGCTGCAGCCCATTTGATAATAGGACCTCCGCCAGCCGTTCAACACCCGTCGGTCTAAGACCCAGAATGGAGGATGCCGTAACAATTTGAATATCGGGCTTCTTGCGCATTGCGGAAAGGTTACTTGTTAATAACCTCTTCGTCGATGCGATGTTCTGTTACTTTATGATTTCGATTTCCGTTCTCCGGTTTATCTCGCGGCCGCCTACTTCGTCGTCGTTAGACACGATAGGACGATCGGAGCCATAGCCTTTTGCGGTCAGCCTGCCGGCGGCGATACCATGCTGAACCAGGTAGCTGACGACAGAAGATGCGCGCTTAAGGGACAGCGCCTTGTTGGACGCTGCATTGCCGCTGTTATCCGTGTGTCCGTTGATCTGAACCCGCAGGTTCGCGTCATGAACGAGAAGCTCACGGATGTTTTCCACTTCGGCAACCGATTCCTGCTTAAGATCAGATTTTCCTATGTCGAAAAACACATTTCGCAATACAACCTTGGAGCCTACTTCAGCCTTCACCATGATTATATGGGTGTCGATTTCCTGATATTCAGCGAATTGCGGAACGTTAAAGTTTATGGAGTTAAAGAGGTAGCCAGTCTTTTCAGTGGACACACCGTAATTGCCGCCATGGGGAATCGTGAGCTCGAACTCGCCGGTGGTTGGGTTCGAATTTAATTTTGTGATAACCTTATTGGTCACGTTATCGACAAGCGAAATAACAGCACTTAGTGGCGCTGCATTACGTTCATCGATGACTTTTCCCTTTAATAGTGTGACGACTTTCGCAATCTTATGAATTTCGATTTCAGGATCGACAAACTCTTCAACTTTTGGTATCTCCTGCTTTGGTTTTTCGGCGATAACCGGCTTTGGTTTCGGCTTGTATTTGGGCTCAAGAAACGTAATGGAGTAAATGTCTGCGTCTCCAAGTCCACCTTCTTTAGCCGTCGAAAAATATCCTTTCTTCTTGTCAGGTGACAATGTAAAAAATCCATCGTACTCCCACGAGTTCAAAGGATAACCGATGTTCTCCGGTTTCTTCCATTTGTTGTTAGAGAATTCACTGACGAAAATATCGCTGTTTCCCAAACGTGGATGGCCATCCGAAGAAAAGTAAAGCGTAACGCCATCGTGGTGAATAAAAGGAGAATCTTCGTTGTTGGGAGTATTGATCACCGGGCCCAGGTTTACAGCCTTTCCCCAGTCGCCCTTTGCATCCAGCTGGCTCACGTAGATATCCAGTTCCCCGATACCACCGGGCCGGTTGCTGGCGAAGAAAAGTTTTTTTCCGTCAGGCGAGACACTGGCGCACGTCTCCCAGAAAAGGGCGGTATTGATGTTTTTGTTTAACGGCTTTGCTTCAGACCATTCATCTCCGTTGCGGGTAGACGTGTAGATATCGCCTTCACCTTCCTCATAATATAAGAATAATGTTTTGCCATCGGGAGATAACGAGGCTGCCGCATCGTTGTACTTGATGTTGATGTTTTTGCTTATTGGTTTTGGAACAGACCACTTAGTTCCCTCCTTATAGCTGACAAAGATGTCCTCGAAATTGGCGTTAGCTTTGGCCTTGGCGGGGTCGTCCGTCCGGTTGGACGTAAATATCAACGTGCTTCCATCGGCAGAAATAATGGGCGAATAATCGTTGTACGGTGTGTTCACACCTTCGCCCAAATTTTCAATGATCACATTTAATTCATTTTGTGATAAGGAATCGGCAATATGGCATTCAGCAATTTTCTCATCTGCAATAGACGCCAATTTGTTATTCTTTTTTTTGAACCGTTCAAAATGTTCAATGGCAACTTTAAAAGAGTTTGTATTCTGAAATGCTATACCTAAGTGATAATCGATATCGGGATTCACGGCCGGGTTTAACCGATAGGCTTTGTCGATGTAGGTAGCTGCCTTGGACTTTGTTTCCGAATAGAGATAGGTTAGTCCGATTTTGAAATTCAGGTACGCGTCGTCGGGATTTATTTCCTGAGCAGCAAGGTAGGTTGCAAGTGCGTTCTTATAATCTTTCTTGCTGTAGAATTTATCGCCGTTTGCAATAAGCGTTTTTTGATCCTGGGCGGATACGATGAATGAACATAAAATCAGGTAAACGGTTAAGACACATTTATCCATAAGGCAATGGATAGGTTTTTAAATTAGAAAACGATTATTTCAAAAAGATAGAAACAATAGCGCCCATGGAAAATGGCATTGAAGGCTTAATCTTACATTAATGCTTAATGGGTGTGACTTTCCAGCCCGGACCCCGAACAAACCGCCCTGGTTTTGCCCCGGTGTGTTGTCCATCGCGAAGTACTTGCACGCCATTTACAAAAACGTGATTCATTCCTTCAGCGTAAAGTTTTGGTGACTCGAAAGTGGCTTTGTCGCGGATCGAGTCTGCGTTGAAAACAACGACATCGGCGAAATTTCCCACTTCAAGTTTTCCACGTCTTTGAAGTTTTAAGTTCGATGCCGGCAGCGCGGTTAACCTTCTGATGGCTTCTTCAAGGGTTACAATTTTTTCATCTCTCACATATTTGCCAAGAAAGCGGGCAAACGTTCCATAAGCTCGCGGGTGTGTTCCCCAGTCTTTGAAAATTTTTGCTTCCGACATTGATGCAGCGTCTGAGCCAAAGCTTACGTAAGGAAGTTTCAGCATGCGTTTCACGTTGTCTTCGGATATCAGGAAATAGATCGCTGCTATGGTAGACTTATCTCTTACGATAAGATCGATTGCAGTTTCATCGGCATCTTTACCATGTATCCTTGCAACCTCATCCAGGCGTTTTCCCAAGTAGAGTTTGTTTAGAGAATCCAGGCGGAAGCCCAGCATTAATACGTCTTTCGGGTCGGAATTTTTAGTGGGAATTCCCCGTCGCATTTCATCCAGCACTTTTTTGCGTATCGCCGGCGTGCGGAGGCGCTTTCGCATTGCCGCTGCGCCACCTTCCTGAACCCAGGTCGGTAGGCGTGCAGTCAGTCCGGTAGCACTGGCAATGTACGTATACATATTGGCCGTAATTTTTAGACCCGTTTGTCGCGCGCTGTCAATTTTAGCGAGCACGGTATCGATCTTATTCCAATTTCGTTCGTGATTGATTTTGAGGTGATATATCTCTGCGTGAATATTTGCTTCCTTTGCAATTCGAAACGTTTCATTCATCGCCGGAAGAATATTATCGCTTTCACTGCGCATATGAGTGATATACATGCCACCATACGCGGCCGCGACCTTTGACAATTCAATCAGTTCTTCGGTGGAAGCGTAGTCTGCCGGAGCATAGATCAATGAAGAGCCTAAACCCATTGCACCTTCCTCCATCGCATTGCGGACGAGATCTTTCATTCGCTCCAATTCTTCCGGCTTTGGTGCCCGGTCCTCGTGGCCCAGTTCGTGTATCCGGATGGAGGTTGCCCCCACGAAAGAAGCTACATTGGGGCTAACCCCTTTTTTCATCAGGTAATTGAAGTATCCTCCTAAGGTTGTCCATAGACTATCGACAGGCTTGCTCGTGGCCTTTCTTTTTACCGGACCGGGCGACCAACCCTCGCCGAAAACTTCGAGCGTGACGCCCTGCTTAATGTCGCTCATGGAACTTCCATCCATTAGGAGACTGCGATCCGCCCAGCTCAGCATGTTTATAAACCCCGGCGCTACAACGAGACCTTTCGCTTCGATCTCCTTTTTTCCGACCGCATCCTGAAGATTTCCAATGGCTACAATGGAGTCATGCTGAATGGCCACATCTCCGACGAAATGCGGGGAACCCGACCCGTCGTAAATATTTCCATTACGGATAATGAGATCGAATTCTTGTTTAGGTCGTCGGGAGCAGGCAAGTACAATACATAAACCAAGGCCCAGAAGGAACGCATAGCGCATAGAAGCAAAAAATAAGTTTGCAAGATACGAAGTTTCGGTTGACTAAAACGCTGCTAATATTCATTGCGAATTACATGGCGAAAAGCACTGAAAGTTTTTCTGTGAAGCGATTCACGTAGGGGCGATAGGCGCCCACGGACTTCGCCGTACGAGGCAGTCTCTGTAAGCCGACGGGAATAACAGCACACCGTCTGCGTTTCAAACACTCTGAAGATACGAACTACTATTTTCATTAAGGGCGAAACGGGAGGGCAATAATATTTGAAAGTTTCTCAGAAGGGATTGCAAACATTCGTCATCGGGTTGCAATAAGGTCCGCTGTTTGCCGCAGTGATCCGCTGGAAAATTTAATGCAACATATGGCAAAAACGGTACATCATTTTTTTATGATACCTAATTTCATGAAGATTGGAAATTGAACCAGCATCTCCCGTGAGTTCCAATGTTTTTCCACTTCACTTATAAACGTTGGTACGGGGTCAACCAACTTGTCTTTTATGTATTTCTGCGTTGCCGACCAGCTTGACAGGTAGCCCGCAAGTTGATCTATCGTCCAGTAAACTTTTATCGCAAAAGCCGGAGCCTTGATTTCTTCAAACGGGAACGAAATCGTTCTATACTCCGCCTCCACGAGTCGCCGTGCGTCATCCCAGTAAGCTCCGACCGTACCTTCATAGAATTCCATGAAGTGTTTATCGATGGCGGGTTCAATGTGCAATAGTCCATAGCCCCAAACAGCAATGACCGCATTCGGTTTGGCAACACGCAAAGCCTCATTATAGAAGCTATCGCGGTCGAACCAATGCAGTGCCTGGGCTACCGTAATAAGGTCAAACTGATCGTCGGGAAAGGCCGTACCTTCGGCCGGTACTTTTGAGTAAAAGATGTTCTTTTCCCGGGCAG
>DASUTP010000258.1:0-3170 GCA_036374515.1 Chryseolinea sp.
AATTGATTCATACGCTTTTAATTTTTGGGATTCGCGGGTTGCCACAAAGTCCATTTCCGGCGTGACGATCCCTTTCTTTGCGTAATACAATTGCGTTCCCCCGCAATCAGAAGAGCGATGTTCAATTCGTTTGCTTTGGGCTAGCCCTCCCGTACTTTCCTCCAACCATTTGCGAACCGGCTGCACCGATTTTTCTTCATAAAGCAATGAGCCGATATCATAGTCGACATAATGCGTTCCATCATGCAGTGATATTTTGCAAAACGGCACTTCCAGTCCGAAAACCTGCGACCGCTCCGTTATTTTTTTAAAAGAATTCATACGTTAGATTTGACAATTACTTTTGCAACTACGCGTAAAGTGGTGAGTTGCGATAGTAAAAATTGGACACCGGAAAAATTCTATGTATACAATAAAAAAACCGTCAAGTGATTTGAGGAGCGTGGTTGATTACTTTTGGGAGCTGCATGTGTTGCCGGACCATTCATCGCTGATCGAGTATATGTTTTCTTACCCGTTCGCGAATTTGGTTATCAACTTGTCGGAAGGATACACTACGATCGATGCGCGAGGAGAAGTTTCGCGCATCTGTGGTGATCGTCTTATAGGCGGCAGGTTCAAACCTATTTCGTACATACATCCCTCCGGCAACAAACTTTTTGGTATCAAGTTTAAGCCAGGGGGTACGTGTGTGGTCGCGACGATTCCGGCGGATCGTACCATTAATCAATTCTTTCATCTATCTCACTTTCTTGGAAAGAAGGGTGCCGACAATCTTGCTGGTTTACGAGGTGAGCATGATTTTGATTCACGGGTGATGCACGCTGAAGATCTGATCCGCCGCATGGCTGATCCCGGACAGCTGGTGCATCTCGAGTGGCTGAACTCAGTGATGGATCCGATTCTGGCGAAAAGTGATTTTGAGATGAACATTCATGCTATCGCGAGGGAGCATCGGCAATCCGTCAAAACGCTCGAAAGACGTTTTAAGCGTTTTATTGGGCGGCCACCCAAGCAGGTCTTAAGTGCCCTTCGTTGTCGTGCAGCCACACGTGAGATCCTGAACACCGGGAATTATGCGGATTGTCTGCGTTTCGGGTATTACGACCAGAGTCACTACAATAAAGAGCTGAAACATTTTACAGGGAGCACAGCCTCCGCGTTACTTGCCAGAATGAAAGGTTGAGGCGCAGGTGCGTCCCGTAACGTTAGAATATACTTTTTAGAAATGCTACCTGGTCCTCAACCAGTTTATCTACATAGGGTGGATGATAAAGTTCAAAGTGTCCGCAGTCGTATTCGAACACCCGTGCGTTACGTGCTTCTTTGATTTTGTCCTTTACATACTGGTTTGATATTTCGACGTCATGACGGGCAAGGCACACCTGGATGGGAGCCGTGATCTTGGCAATGGTTCCCTTGCGATACGTGGGTAAGGTGAGCAGTGAGCCCGCGGCAACTTTGTTCTTCCACAGTTTACTACTGTTTTGCAGCGCGTCGAACAGCGGAGCAAGTTCCTGGTCAGCAAATACAGCTTTACCGGGCTGGCCAAAAACATCTATATAGTACGGCTTAAATCCCAGGGCTCGCCGGCTGACATCGAGTATGGCTGCGCCGGCAAGCCTTAACGTCGCCCATGCTACCGAGCCACTATATCGCATTTTCTTCGTTTTTTCTTTTTGGTTGGAACCACGTATCGCGTCGATGGCTGGCATCAGCAGGATCACGCCGGCAATTGATTTATTTTCAGCGGCCACGTTCACGACGTTACTCCCACCGAGTGACGTTCCCCAAAGAACAAGTCGGTCGGAGTCTATTTCCTTTATTTTGTTTACGTATTCGATAGCATTTTTCAAGTCTGTGCGTTGACGCCTTGGAATGATAAGCTGCCTCGGCATACCTGCGCTTGCCCCGAGATAGCGGTAATCAAACGTCAGGACGGCGAATCCAGCGGCAACAAAGTGATCTGCAAAATCCGGAAGTATCCAGTCCATTGTTCCGGAAAATCCATTTGCCATAACAACACATGGTGCTTTTTTATTTATAGTTTGGGGGAGGTACAAATGCCCGGCACACATGTCGTTGCCGGACATGAAAGAGACGTTAATTGCAGATGTGCTCATATCGTACGCTTAAAACTCCATTACATAATTTCCTTAGCATACCCGTTAGCGGGTGAGCCGATTCACGCTACGTCCTTTCTTAGACACAAGGTAAGTAAAGCAGAGGGGTTTATCTTCTACGGCAGCTGATGCTCCATGCTGATAATTGTGAGACGAATTTGCTTTTGCCTTAAACTTTCCTGCTTTTTTTGCTACCCGGTCAGTTTGCCGGTGCTGTTTTATTCCGCGAAACGGAGGCGACAGCATTTTTACGAAACTTTGCAGGGCTGTGTCCGCGATGCTTTTTGAACGTTGTTGCAAGATGGCTTTCTCCTGCGAAGCCGAACTCAAAAGCAATTTCGCTCAAAGTCAGATCACTGGCCAGCAAACGCTCCTCAACAAGACTCAGTTTATACCGGTGAATGTATTGCTGGAGGCTTTGTGCGCTATGCTTGCGGAAGTATTCGCTTACATAATTCTTGGACATGTTTACGTGCTGTGCGATGGATTCAATCTTCAGCTTTTCAGGCTCGCGAATGTTGGAATGAATGTAGTCTGTGATTGAGCGTACCGCTGATTTACCTGGTACAACAAGTGGCACAATCGAGTCGTCGATCTCGCGGATCGTAACCATCAACAGCGTCCTGATGAGTTGACTTATGAACGCAGGGTCGCTCCGATATTTGCGTTCCGACTCATCCACAAGTGTAGACACCAGCGCGCGAAGGAGCGTCTTCGTTTGCTTACCCTGGTGATCGGAAAGTTTATGCTGATTGGCGAAAATGTATTCCAGTCGATGCATCCATTCGGGCTCAGCTGCGTGGGCAGGTGTTTCTTCCAAAAGACCATTCTGGCTAAAGCGTATAAATACAAACGTGGTTATTTCCTTCACGATCGTATGGTGGCCGTGTTCAGGAATGATGACAAAGATGTCATCTTTTGCATAGGCGTGATGCTGGCCGTTGATTATATAAGAGCCCCGGCCTTCAAGAATAAACACGATCTCGAAGAAAGTATGTTTGTGCGCCTTTACAGGACATTCCCCGGCGACCATCAATTCAATTTCAA
>DASUTP010000259.1:0-5791 GCA_036374515.1 Chryseolinea sp.
GCGTGTATGCAGTACGGTAGATGCATGGCATTGCTCGAATGGCTGTCCCTTTTCAAAGACAAATCCGCTGGAAATTACTTTCATACTATCTTTCTTAGCATCAACTGATCCCCGGTCGGTTTCCTTTTGTTTGCAACCAAACGTGCCCAGCATGATGATGAGAGCGAAAATGATAATTCTTGACGGGTTTGTCATGATAATAAGTTAAGCGTTGGTTTCGTCATCACCGGCCAACGCGGCGATGGACACTTCTGCATTCAAGCAAGAAGCCCAGGTAAATTTAGGATACACCAAAAAATTCCGGGCCTTTAATCACGTATTTAAATGCACTTAATCCGTCCGCTGGAAGCCCACAGATTCGGTGAGACACGAGAAGCCCCTTTGTGCCTTTTGAGACTTCGTGGCTAAAAATATAATTCGTCTAGCCCAGGAGTAGGCAAAAAGAGGATGCAGGACATGGAATATTTCTAAACTTCGGGAAGTCCTTTTCTTTCAGGATGGCTTGTCATTTGGTCCGGCAAAGGAATAATTTTTTTTACCTTAGCGATCGGCCGGTGTGCATTCTTTTGCTTTTGGAAGAAGCATGGTCATCGGGATTATCCTCAGGCAGAAATGGAATAGGGGAATTTGCCCATAAACTAATTAGCATACGGCGTGACTGTATACAAGATATTAATTGTTGGACTGGGAGGGTTTCTCGGAAGCGTTGCCCGATACATCACTGCCAAAGCCGTCGACGACAAACTAGGTCCGGTGTTTCCCTATGGAACCTTGGCTGTCAACCTTGTTGGATCTTTCCTGCTGGGGGTGATCTATGCGCTTGCCATTCGTAAAGCTGGCCTGACGGAAAATGGTAGGTTATTTCTGGGAGTGGGTTTCTGCGGGGGTTTCACCACCTTTTCCGCGTTTGCCCTGGAAAATTTTAACCTGCTTCAGGAAAAATTAATCGGAACCTCCCTCTTATACATGGGCCTGAGTTTACTGGGAGGAATATTGGCCCTGGCCGGGGGTATTTGGGCGGCCCGATTTATTTAAATCTTTGTTAATCTATAAAACGTTGCTACTTTTGTCGCCCTCAGCATTTGCCCAGGTGGTGAAATTGGTATACACGCTACTTTGAGGTGGTAGTGCCTTAACCGGTGTGCTGGTTCGAGTCCAGTCCTGGGCACCAAAATCTAGAAATGCATTAGTCCGGAAGTTCGTCACTCCGGACTTTTTTGTTAGCTCTTTTATCTTAAATGAAAACTATTGCGTTTGGGAAAAGCCTCGACCTGAAAACAGGCTTCATTTCGCTGACTCACAACGCAACGCCGGACGTCGCCTGCGGCAAACGGATAGATTGCCAGGCGTTTTTTTTATCGTCGGGTCCGGGCCGTAGCCATAATAAACAACGGGATTACCACAAAAGCGATAACGACGCCAAGTGCAAAATAGATCAAAGGTTCAACAAGCGGGCTTACATTTTCCATAGTATAAAATTTACGGAATAGTCTTTTGCAAAACGAATACCACGCTCAATAATTGTTTTTCGCTTAAATAAACCATTGTGGACATTCGGGGGTGTGGAAATCATTACACAATTGAACTCATTTTCTCGTCAGTTGCGCTAGAATCAAGAGGCTTTCCACTTGGCCCGAAATGAATTTCTGACCGCAGCGAAATGAAACAAATGTTTCGGAAATGTTTTTACATTTGTACCCCTCGCGGAGGAAAGGGGCCTTGGTCCTGACAATGGCCTGCGTGAGCGTGAACTTTGGCCGAAGTGGTGAAATTGGTAGACACGCACGTTTCAGGGGCGTGTGGCGCAAGCTGTGCGGGTTCGAGTCCCGCCTTCGGCACATAATAAAAGGGTGGACCGCTTAATCAGGGCGGTCCATTTTATTGTTTTTTCAACCGCTGCACCTCTGACTGAAGTGAGATAACGGTATGCGCCAGGTGGTCGAGCGTGACGGTATTGTTCTGTAAGTCCGGAAATTGGTTGGAGAAGAAAGCTTTTGCACTCCAAAGCTCCAGCACATCCGCAGCCTCTATGGAGTATGGCTCATATTGACGGTTATCCGACACCAGCAGAAGCTTTCCTTCATCTTTGGTAAAATTAAATACCCGTTTGAATACGATACCATCTTGTTTCGTGACGAGGATGTAAAGCTTGCCGTTCTTAATCGATCCAATATTTTCAACATACTCGCCGAAGATGATGCTTCCGGGCTGCATGGGAAGCATCGAGTCGCCCTGGATTTCAAAGGCCCGGTAAGTCTTATTCTTAGGAAGCACCGGCATACTGATCTTGGGCAAGTCCTTTACAAACTCAGTATCCTGATAGCCAGACAAATAACCGGCTGACGCCTTATGGGATACAAGCTCGACGTTCTCTTTATTGTTACTATCGACCGTGATGGCCAGGACTTCCCTCCGCCCCGAGCTGGTCTTTCGATCTTTGTCAGAGACCCGGCTTAGGTCATGTTTGACGAGGTCGTCGAGATTAACGTTAAAGATCTTCATGATGTCCAACAGCGAGGCAAGCGGCGGTGTGGCGCGCTCCTCTTCGTATGCGCCGATGGCGGCTTGTTTCAAGCCCAGCTTTTCGGCAAGCTGTTTTTGAGTCAGACCTTGCTGAACGCGAAGATATTTAAGATTCTTGTTTACGATCGCCATGAATTTTATTTAAAGTTCTCGTTTTTCGTTTGAAGACCGAAGTTAGTGTATTTCTGTTTGAGGCACGCCGATAGGTGTGGTTGCTGAGCTTCCCTAACCTATTCGTTACCCGCCCTCTACGCCATAAATCCTTATTCAGCATTCGCCTCAGGATGACATTAGACCAATATCCATCCCCTTACCTTTTACGGTAAGAGGCGGATTGGTCGCCATGGCATCGACACTACAAAACTAAAATAATTAGTTTACGTTGCAAACATTTGACTAATATTTTTAGTTATTTAGCATCATGGAGCGGAACATTATACACTTGGATCTCGATGCATTTTTCGTTGCCGTCGAATGTCAGCGCAACCCATTTTTAAAAGGGAAGCCCCTGATAGTTGGCGGCAGCAGTCGGCGTGGCGTGGTCGCTGCCTGCAGTTACGAAGCCCGTAAGTTTGGGATTCATTCCGCGATGCCAATGTATCTGGCATTCCAGCTATGCCCGGACGCGGTTGTGATATCCGGCGATGTTGAAGCCTATAGCGTGGCGTCCCACCTCGTCACCGACATCATCGCCGACAAGGCTCCCATGTTCGAGAAAGCGTCTATCGATGAATTTTACATCGACGCCAGCGGCATGGACCGTTATTTCGGGGCGTTCAAATGGGCTGTGGAACTGAGGAAAAAGATAATGAAGGAGACCAACCTCCCTATTTCGCTGGGGATGTCTGTAAATAAACTCGTATCGAAAGTCGCTACAGGAGAATTTAAGCCTAATGCCGAGGAGCACATCATTGCGGGTACTGAAAAAGAATTTCTTGCCCCTTTATCGGTCGATAAGATTCCTATGGTCGGCAAACAAACGGCATCCTTTCTTTACGACATGGGTGTGCGTACAGTAGCCACGTTGCGTGAGATGCCGCTAAAATTTTTGGTCAGCGCTTTTGGCAAGAATGGGGTCGGCCTCTGGAACAAAGCCCACGGTATCGATGATTCGCCCGTGGTTCCATACATGGAACAAAAATCCATCTCAACAGAATGCACATTCGAGGAGGATACCATCGATGTGAAACGCCTGAAGTCCCTGCTTATTGCCATGATCGAGAAGGTTGCATTTCAACTGCGCGACCAGCAGAAACTGGCTTCATGCGTCACGGTGAAGATCCGTTATTCAAATTTCGATACCGAAACGAAGCAAATTCAGATTCCTTATACTTCCTCCGACCATATCTTGTTGCGGGTGGTTACGGAGCTCTTTAACAAGCTTTATAATCGCCGCATGCTGATACGATTGGTCGGCGTCCGGCTCAGCGGACTAGTCCACGGCAATCACCAGATCAGTTTGTTTGACGACACCGAAGAAACGATCAACCTGTATGAGGCCATCGATCATATCAAGCATAAGCATGGAGTCGAAAAATTGATACGTGCGACTACCCTGGGCGTTGGGCGAAGGGTGAGAATGGAGATGAACATGTTCAAAGGAAATCTGAGATGATATAAAATGTTTTGAAAAATAAAAATGCGAGAGAAATGAAACCATTAACAGTAAAAATCAGCGAAGAGGTTCGGGAATTGTTTTTCGTCATTTCACCCCCGCCCCATATTATGAGCGATGTTTCCGTTTTGAAAGATGACGTTCAGTTCTTAGTAGGTCACGAGTTGGAAGATCGATATTCGAAAGCACATGTTGCATTGTTCAAATTTGATGACAAGAAACATTTCGATGAAATCATCCGGTTTGTTGAATCAAAGGCCTACGATTTCCAGCCCTTCAATATCTTCGTCAAGAATCTGAATTTCTTCCATTCGGGCCCAACCCGTACCGTCTACCTCGACATCATCAACAAATATCTTATCCAGGATATCTTTGAAAAGGTGGTGAAAGAGGATGTCACCTATACACCGCACATCGCGATTGCGCGGAACATGCAGCCGGAAGATTTTTTGAAGACGTGGCTCTACCTGAAGGACTTTCACTACAGTCAGCATTTTCTTTGTGATCGCATCACCGTGCTTGCAAGGGCGGGCAAACGATGGACGCATTACCGTGACATTGTGTTCGCGGGCGGCCTTTAACGGTTGAATTTTTCAGCGCTTATCCCAGGGTCATGTACCTAAATTGTCATACAGGTTTTAGCTTCAAGTATGGAACTATTCCTATCGAGGGCCTCTTCAATGAAGCAAAAAGGTGCGGGGTAAGTAAACTCGTCCTGACCGAAATTCACAACACGGCCTCCTACATGGAGATGTTACGGGTTTGTGCCAAGAACCGTGAGTTCAAAAACGGCGTTACGAAGTTCGGCAAGGAACCTTATCACCTTGATATTGCCGTTGGGATTGAATTCAGAAATGCCGATGAGCTGCTTTACATTGGAATAGCGAAAAACAATCTCGGATTTGAGTCTTTAAACCGATTCTTATCCTACAAAAATCGCGAAGACCGGTCATTGCCGGCGAGGGCGCCTGTGCTGGACGATGTATTTTTCGTTTATCCTTTTGGAAAAGTTGATCCGGAGGCATTGCGTCCTTTTGAATTTATTGGGGTAAGAAAAAACGAACTCAATGCCTTTGCCATTCACCCATCCCGGGTGGAATGCAGCGGTAAATTCGTTATTCTTCATCCTGTTACCTTTCTTCCACCCGAAAAAAAGAACGGCAAGCTGGTATACCGGGACCACAACGTCCATCGGCTACTCCGTTGTATTGCAAACAATACTTTGCTCAGCAAGCTAGCAGAACATCAGCAAGCCGGTAAAGACGAATTTATGTTGCCGGTGGAAGATATCAAACAGTGGTTTTCGGGATGTCCTGAGCTGATTGTAAACACGGAAAATCTGCTGCAGCAATGCTCTATCGTCTGCAACCAGCACGAAGACAAGAACAAGAAATTTTTCACTGGGAGTAAGCAGGGGGATCTTCAATACCTACGCGCCGAAACCAAAAAAGGTTTTGCGCGGCGATACGGTGACAACAAATCCATTTGGTCTGAACGCATCGAAAAGGAACTTGCCATAATCGAAAACAAAAATTTTACCGCGTACTACCTGATTACATACGACCTTATCCATTATGCCAGGTCGCAGGGCTTCGACTTTGTCGGCAGGGGAAGCGGAGCAAACAGCACCGTTGCTTATTGCCTCGGGATCAC
>DASUTP010000260.1:0-2401 GCA_036374515.1 Chryseolinea sp.
TTGATTGGAGGGAACATCTGAGAAAAAATCTCGGCACGGAAGTTAGCGCGAAAGCTATATTGGATTACTTCTCTCCTTTAACTGCCTGGCTGAAAAAACAGAATAACGGAAGGTCTCATACATTGCCGGAAAATTTATGACGATAGCTGCTGCGCCGCGGTGAGTGCTATCACTACTTCTTCAGTGTTAGATGCCCGATGACCGGGCTCTTACTTGCTGAACGAGTGAAGCAACATCCACAATTGTATATGATATGTTTTGCCGCTGATTCTAACATTCAAATTCTTTTGGTTTCAGCGTCGCGCTTTTTAGATTTATACTCGAATGACTCCACAGGAAGCTAAAAAAGAAATCGCCAAACTCACGGAAGAGATCAATTATCACAATGATCTTTATTATCAAAAAAGCAGGACGCAAATAAGCGACCTGGAATTCGACAAGTTGCTGGAAAAACTGGTAGCCCTTGAAAATCAGTTCCCTCAATTCAAAGATCCAAACTCTCCCACGCAACGTGTGGGGGGAACAATAACGAAGGAGTTCGCAACGGTGTACCACAAGTATCCCATGCTTTCCTTAAGCAACACGTACAGCGAAAAAGAATTGATCGATTTTGACGCACGGGTGGCTAAAGGTTTGGATGGTGAGGCCTATGAATATTTTTGTGAATTGAAATTCGATGGCGTATCGATCAGCCTCACGTACGAAAACGGCTTATTGACAAGGGGCGTAACGCGGGGCGACGGCGTTCGAGGCGACGATGTCTCGGCTAACGTAAAAACAATTCGAAGCATTCCGCTTACTGTTTCCGGAAAAGCGGTGCCTCCGGTCTTCGAAGTCCGCGGTGAAGTCTTTCTGCCCAAAGAGGCCTTTATCCAACTTAACAAGGAGCGTGAGGACATTGGCGAAGAGCGATACGCTAATGCGAGGAATACTGCTTCGGGCACAATGAAAATGCAGGACTCCTCGGAAGTCGCCCGACGTAAGCTCGATTGCTTTGTCTATTATCTCTTAGGAGATGAAACCGGATTGGATACCCATGAAGAAAGCATTCATAAACTCGAATCATGGAAGTTCAACGTTTCCCCTACCTATAAAAAATGCAAGAACATCCAGGATGTGCTAAAATACATCAGTCAATGGGAAACGAAACGGCAGTCCCTGCCACTGGAAACGGATGGCGTGGTGATCAAGGTAAACAATCTGGAGCAGCAACAACTACTGGGATATACGGCGAAGAGCCCGCGATGGGCAATAGCCTATAAGTATAAGGCTCAGAACATGAGCACGCGGCTTAACGGAGTAAGCTATCAGGTAGGCAGAACCGGGGCTGTCACGCCGGTGGCGGAGCTGGAACCTGTTTTCCTTGCGGGCACAACCGTAAAGCGCGCTTCACTACACAATGCCAACGAAATTGCGCGGCTGGACCTTCACATCGGTGATTACGTTTTTGTCGAGAAGGGAGGAGAAATAATCCCTAAAGTAACCGGAGTGGATAGCGAGAGGCGCACATCCGATGCCAGGCCGGTGGTATATGTGACGAAGTGTCCGGAATGTGGATCAAAATTGATCAGGGTTGAAGGAGAAGCTGCGTTTTATTGTCCAAACATCCTTGGATGTCCTCCGCAGATAAAAGGCCGGATTGAGCATTTCATTCAGCGCAAAGCAATGGATATTGACTCGCTGGGCGAGAGAACGATCCACCAGCTTTATGAACTCAATTTGGTAAAAAGCCCCGCCGATCTTTACGACTTAAAACGAGAAGATCTCTTACTGCTGGAAGGCTATAAAGACAAGTCTGTAAAAAATCTTCTGGATGGTATTGAAAATTCCAAAACAGTACCTTTCGAAAGCGTTTTGTTCGCCATTGGAATCCGATACGTGGGAAAGACGGTTGCAGAAAAGCTCGCGCGTTATTTCAAGTCAGTCGACAAAATTGCAAATGCTTCAATGGAAGAGCTTTTGGCAGCGCCGGAAATTGGGACGAAGATCGCGCAAAGCATTTTCGACTTTTTCCGCAATCCGGAGAGTCAACGCGAAATCGCGCGCTTGAAAATGGCAGGACTTCAGTTTCGGAGCGATGCCAAAGAACCGGAAAAAGAAAGTGATGTCCTTGAGGGAAGATCATTCGTAATATCTGGTACTTTTGAAAACTATGAACGAGAGCAGCTCCAGGAAATAATTTTGAAGAATGGAGGCAGGTTGCTGTCAGGAGTGTCGGGAAAGCTCGACTACCTGGTCGCCGGCGACAACATGGGGCCGTCTAAATTGGCAAAAGCGGAAAAGCTCGGCGTTAAAATTATTTCGGAAAAAGAATTTGAAAAATTATTAAAAGGCTAACCGGCTATCTGCAAAATAATGAAGCTTAAACTTTTGAAAGCAAGAACGGATTGGGAGCTCAGAA
>DASUTP010000261.1:0-3555 GCA_036374515.1 Chryseolinea sp.
TAAATTCACTCCATGGGGTTTTGGAAATGGTAATTAAGTACTAGTACCTGGAGGGGTGTAGTAGGCTTTCCACCCTCGTTGGTGTAAAGACTCTTGATGTAGTAAAATGATTGTTGATCTAAAACCATCCCCTGTTTGCCAGAAGTCTGAGAGCGTTAACCCGCTACCAGCTAGCCGCCTGAATGGTCGTCTTCTTTCCTCAATAACGCCGTATGCGATTGTTGTTTATGGCCTTCAGCGAGTCACGACAAAAACTGCGTGGACTTCCCGTCAGACTAAAGCGGCACCACGAATGCAATCAAAAGGTTCACGGCAAGTTTAAAATACACCTTTTCAGAAATTTAATCTGCCATTACACAAAAGGCCTTTGAAACGGGAAAATTTACATTTACATTGAATAAATTACCTGAATCCATGAAGTGTCTACTGATTTTTGGCTTGCTGATAGGGGGCGTTTTTATTTGCCCGGGACAAGATCTCATTGCCACACCCGAAGGTTCAACGGAATTGACTGGGGGAATGGATCTTGGAGAAGAAGAACCTCTCTATCTGGTTTCGTCGATGAAGACGGCGAAAATCATAACAAAGGAGCAGTTCGAAAAAATAGACAACGATCAGGTCGACTATATTCACGTGATTAATAATCCTTCGTCGATCGCTATATACGGTGACAAAGCAAGACATGGGGTAGTATTGATCGTTATGAAGGCCAGTTCGTTGGAAAAGTATTCTTCAAAACGACGAAGGCAAAAATAATCCCTGCTTCCATTCCTTTTGAGGATTTGCACCTAGGCACTACCGCCGACAAGATGGTCGCCTTTTCAGTTGCCACTCTTTCTACACTCTTACAGCTTCCTTTTGTAATCAAATGACCTACCTTTCCGCCACTAAAATAGTTGTATGAAGTATAGACTGAAACAAGATAAAAATGTTGTTAACACCTATAGTGATGATTTCAAAGAAATCGAAAAAGAGATAGAGAAAGATGTGCGAAAAATGAGCTTCTACCGGAGCAACAAGCAACCTGTTCTAGCACTGGGTAACTGGCCCGGGATTGCCCTTTGGAAAATCAAAGTAACTTTCACTACTGATGAGGAGAAAGATTTCAGTTATAAGACTGAACCGATCAAAGAATAAGTCTGCGCTTTTCTTATTGTTTTGAATATTTTCGACGCCTAAAAGAGGATCGTTTTCAATTATTCAGACAAAGCGCGCGGTAATTAGCAAGGAAATCGGTTTAGATTTCCTGCTAACAACGCGCTGGCTACTCTCCTTGATGCTTATTTGATCTGGATCACTTCCTTTATTTCGTCAAAACCATTTTTCAAAGTCAGGACATACAAACCAGGCTTTTGTGTCGACAGGTTGATCGGAACTTTTGATTCTTTGAGCATTTGCTGATGAACTCGAAATCCCTGCATGTCATAGACGGCCAATTCAAGGGGAAGACTTTGCTTCGGATCCAGTTCAACCGTAAACGCTCCGTTGGAAGGGTTCGGATAATAGGTAACTGAGATTTGGTCTTCCGGCCCATTGATCAAGATAGAAGCCACCGGTTCATTAAATCTTTCCGTAAGCTGTTTTTGGAACGGCGCCGTGAATTGTTCTTTCCACAATACCTTTCCTTCCCCGTTGAGCAACGAAATGGCTATTGGAACCAGAGCACCATCCGTTGCTATGCTCAGATCAACAGATTGATCTATTGAGTTCGTTTTCAACGACAGTTGGGTCACACCATTTTTCGTCAGCTTGTCATCGACTTGAAGCACCTGTTTGTATCCCATCTTATCTTTCACCCTCAAGCTGAACGTTCTAAAGTCTTCGCTCTTTGGGATTGAGGTTTCGAAGGGTTTAAAAAAGTTGGCCTCCCACATCGTTTTACCCTGGAACAAAAGCGAGGCACTCATGACGGGATCGATACAATATGGCGGCACCAAGCAATTCCAATTGACAAGAAGTCCAGTCCAGCATTCGTCTAAGCCGTTTCCGAATAGGTCGAAATCAAAGTTACCGACTGGCCTTAGCAATTCAGGTGTACTTGAAAATCCTATTGCCAACGTTCGCGAAAACCGCGATACGAAGTACGATGTTGTTGAGCCGCTAATCGTGCCGATGGTGTGAATGTGATTATGGTCATCAACCAAAAGCTGTTTAAGCTGCTTATCCGTTACTTCAATTTTATCAATAAAATTGCCGTTGGGTCCGAAGACAAAAATGCCGTATTTTCCAAGAATGTCGTTGTTCACACCAACTACTACGTTGCCGTATATATCCAGAACCACAGACTCTACGTTCGTTGCCGCACCAATCGATATGCGCTGGAGCCACAGCATAGCACCTGTTTCATCATATTTTTCCAGGGCGACGGATGATGCCGAAACTTCGTCGTATGCTATGTATGCAGACGAAGTGCTTCTGTCTACGGCAAGGACATTCGGGTGAACTGAGGTCCCAGTGTCCGGGACACGAAGGTCGCGAGTCCTGCTGGGGCGTCGATGCTCCCACGTCGTTCCATCTAAGTTGCGTTTTGTCAGTACCGTCATTCCCGTTGGGAGGGGTCCATCCACTAAGTGCAATGGCGCGCGCTGATAAACCATATAAGTACCTGTCGCGTCATAATCGTTGTTATATCCGAAGTTTGTAAAGGCAGGTTCTGCAGCGCTTTGCCAGATCTCCCCATCAAGGCTGCCCATGCTATTGTATTTTAATGTGAAAGCGCGCGCAGGACTGGTACGGTATGGTGGCATGGCTGATCCTCGCTGTACCTCAAGAACCCCGGTAATGTAAATGCTGCCGTCTGAACCTGCTGTAATCATTCTTGGCTTGGGGGTGGGGTCTTGCGAACCGTCGATGAAGAGCTCCCCCAAGGACTGTCCTACCCAATGCGGCCAGACCTGATTAAGATCGCCGTCGTATTTCATTGTGTTCATCCTGTGTTGGCGATGTCCAAAATAAAAATCGTCAGTGTAGCGTATCACCTTAGTCACTATTACCCCAGCCCCCAGAGGATCCGCTATTATTCCTCCGCTACGGTGAATGAAACCTCCACCCCACGTTCCTTCATGCGGAAATTGTAAGCCGCGGTCGCCACTAAATTTGACCACCGCTCCAGTACTGTTGAGCACATCGCAAAGCACAAAAATCGCCCCGGCATTGTACGCCACAGCTAGAGGTACATAGGCGCTTAAGGGCGCTAGTGGGTAAGGCGTTCGCCAGACCAAATGTCCGTCGTCATTATACTTAGCGACACTGAACCCATCACCTTCAGTATCTTCAGCTACGTATCGGTCGCCATTCGCAACGACGGTCATATTCTGCAAATTTGTGATGCTTCCGGTTGCTGTTTCTGTCCAGTCATGTTGTAAATTCTGGGAGCGGGTGGAGGTTGCGCAAATCAGAAGTATGATTGTTGCAACCAGGGCTTGGGTGGAAGTAAATTTTGATTTCATCGGATTTATGTTTCGGGTTTGAACGTCAACCATATGGTTGAATTTATCTCTTGGTGGCGACCGAAATGAAATGGTTACCGGTTTGACAGAAACTTATTTTCACTTT
>DASUTP010000262.1:0-10150 GCA_036374515.1 Chryseolinea sp.
GAGATCAGTGGAAGCAGCCAGCCAACATCGACATCGTTTGGCGAAGCAGAAGCAAAGCAGCCCTCCCACTGCTGGCCGACCTGATTAAGTCCGCGGATGAGCAGACGATGCTTAGATACTACCGGGCTTTCGACTTTCATACGGACCCGTCAAAGCAGGCAATCCTTGCTGGCCTGGTAGAGCAAACAGAAGGCGATAAAGTCCTGTATTCATTAAAGCATATGGACCCTTCCAAGCTGAAGATGACGGCGCCAGTGCGAACGGCGCTTGACAAAGTGCTTCAAGAACAAAAGGGGAAGGTTGCTTTTGTTGAGCTGGTCACTTCCTTTAAGCTGCAGGATCGCGCTAAAGACCTCTTACAATTGGCCGTCCAGTATCCCGACAGCACAGTGGGAAAAGAATCCGCCAAGACACTATTGGATTGGCAAAAAGTGGACATGATAAAGTCTGCATTGAATTCAGCCAATAAAGACGAAGCACAGGCCATGATCAAAGCGCTTTGGCCGCAAATGTATAACGTTCGGGCTATTGCCCTTATGGAAGGGGTTATGCAGGATAGCTCAAAAAATATTGAGCTTAGAAAGCTTGCTGTCAAAACATTTGGTGGCCCGTGGCAAGCGGAGGATCGTTTGCTTGCGCTGGCAAAAGACAATAAGATCCCCAAAGAGCTTCATACCGCGGCCGGGGGCGTATTCCAAACTGCATGGCGCGCACAGTTGCGGGATGAAGCAGCGAAATACTTAAAGCTTCCGGGCAGTAAAGAGGGTTCGTCACTTCCTCCCGTGTCTGTTCTGGCAGACAAGAACGGCGACGCAGTCAAGGGCAAAATCGTGTTCCAGTCGCTGTGCAGCAATTGCCACCAGGCCGCCGGAGAAGGTGTTAACTTTGGTCCTGATCTAAGCGAAATAGGTTCTAAGCTTTCAAAAGAAGCGCTGTACACCTCCATCCTTTTTCCGGATCAGGGTATCAGCTTTGGATTTGAAGGTTATCGCATCCAGCTTAACGATGGGTCTACTGCTGTCGGTAAAATCGTGTCGGAAACGGCTGATAAAATTGACCTCCAATATATGAGCAATCAACAGTCGGTTGCGAAGGAAAAAGTGACATCGCGCGTGAAACTGGAAAGCTCTCTCATGCCTTCCGATCTCCAGTCATCGATGAGTGAGCAGGACCTTGTGGATCTTGTATCGTATCTGGAAACGTTAAGAAAGATTGAAAGCATTTCAATGAACTAGTAGCCCGTAGCAAAAAAATCAGGCCACCTTATCCGTGGCCTGAAGTTTTTTAGTTCTTCTTTTTAAGAAAATTCTGAATCTTCTTTTTCGCTTCGTCCTCGAGTTGCTTTTGAACGTCCTCGCTGCTGGTCTTATTCGCAGTTGCCGTTGTATCGGCCGGTCCGGTTTTAGCAGAATCTTTACTGCTTGTGCCCAGGATGTCCTTTACAATGTTCTCAGCATCCGTTCCTTTGACGGCTTTTTCCAGGGCTTTAGTGCCTTCTTCTTTTGCTGTTTCAACCACCGCTTCCTTGACCTGTTCCTTTTGATCATCCATCAGCAATTTCGGCGTTGGGCTTGTAACACTTCCCCCCAAAGCAATTGTTATAGGTACCATACCATTGGGGTCTGTTTTAGCGCCCGTTTTAGAAGTGATAAAACTGTTAAATTCTTTTCCAAGCTTCCCCGCCGGCACATCCATCTTCAAAGTATAATCTATGGATTTATCGAGTCCTGTGGACCCTGCTACCGTTGTCTTATAGTTTCCGAATTTAACGTCGAACGGTTTTACACCAAACCTTCCGTTACTGAGCGAAGCCGACATTAAAACATCTTTGAAGGTAACTTCATTCGAATTGTCCAGGTTGGTAAGAGAGGTTATGCTTGATACAATTTTGGATTCCTTTAACGCTGCCTGCGCAATTTTGATAAGTCCCCCGCCATTAACCGTAGCTAAATTAGGTTCCATGTTTGGAAGGAGCTCACCGCTTAATTTAAAGTCCGTTGAAAAATTTCCAGTGATAAGACCGGCAATCGGCGCATAAGTCTGCACCAGTGTTGAAGTATTCGCGGCTTGGCGAATCGATACATTTTCGATCTTCAGACCGAAATCATATTTGGGATGGGCCAAGTTTCTCGTATCGTAAGCACCATTCACGACAAACGAACCTCCAAGCATGTTGAAACGAAGTCCGCTCAGATTCGCCATTCCGTCTTTGACAATAACATTTCCGGCAGCGTTGGTCATTGTAAAGTCCATGACCTTGACGGTCTTGATAGAAGAGTTCAAAACGAAGTCAATATTCTTTGGAACTGCGATAACGCTATAGGAAGCCGTATCAGTGGTTGAAGCGTCATCCGTATCGCTCATAAACTGGTTAAGGTCCATAAGCGTCGAAGTAAAATTCACATTCCCCTTAATCACGTGATTGTCCCCAAAAACATATCCGAGATAATTCAATATGGAGCCATTTACGCTGAAATCACTTCTGCCGATGTTTCCTTCCAGTTTTTGCACGTTGATTTTCTTTGGATCAAATGCCATCGCTGCTTCCGAAAGTGTAACAGCATATGGCAGATCCTTCGACGTGTATTTGAATTGCGATAAAGTAGCGGTTCCGCTAGTTGGAAGCCGGTCGTATTTTTCTGCCTGCACGTCGGAGTATTTCCCTTTCGTTTGGATATCAGCTTTTATCTTTCCAGCTAAAGTCATTCCATCTACCGGAAATACTTTTGTAATTTTTTCGAGATCCACCCCGCCGTTCACTTTCAAATCCCAGGTATAGTCATTCAGGTTTTGCAACAAAAGATCGGCTTTGATCTTTTCACCGTCCATCACCATCGACAAATCATTTACATTAATAACGGTGGCTTCCATTTTTCCGGTAGCATTTTTCACCGTTGAGTTGAAATGCAAGTCTTGGATCGGCAATGGAAATTCCGAGGATTTCACGTACCCATTGGCTAATGACATAGACGCGTCGATCGCGGGAATAACTTTCTTAAGGCTATCGTACACGCCCTTTGCGCTAAGATTAATGGCGTAGTTCCCCTTCATTTCCAATCCTTTCATCGGAAACATCTTGCCGAGTTCGCCGAGATTCAACTTGGCGGCTACTGTAGCATCAACGTTTGTGGGATAAATCTTTGTGATGAGGGCGCGCGCGTCTACCGGGTTAGAACCGAAATCGAGATGCATCTTCTTCAGATCGATTACCGTATTGTCAATGTTGCCGTCCTTATTGTCGATCAATAAATCAACGTTGATATTATTAACCGCCGTTGGCAAGTCGGGATATTTGAACATCGCGTCTTTGACCAGCAGATTGAGGTTGAAGGCCGGCATTTGTTTCTCGCTATATTTGCCTTTGGCAAAACCGCTGAAGGCAAGATCACCTTTCGCATCGATCGATTTAAAGTTATCGCCATACATTCCTGGTACCAGAGACAGCAAACTCTTGAATGAATTCTCAGGACTTTTGAAGGATAGGTCCATATCAAAATCATTTTCATTCATCTTCAGCCACCCTTCAATGCTCATGGCAAAGTCGTTCAACTTTATTGAATTTTCCTTTAAAGTATATTTGGAGTAGTCTTCGCTGATAGAAATAGTTGCATCGATCGCCGCATGCTTGTCAGTAAGATATTCCATACCGTCGAACGAGGTGCTTACACTATCGGCTTCGGTATGCGTAGTAAGGTCGAATACATCCTGAGTGAAATCACCGCTGCCGGTGTGATTCAGTCCTTTTATCGTCAGGAGGTAGGGAAGGGTCCGGTCATCATAGGAAAGGTCACCGTCAATGATCTCCCAATGGTCGATACCAAACGAAAAGTCTCCCGACTCTTCGGTAACTGCGGTGGTGTCTGTTGAAGGAATTGCTATGTCGTAGTTTGCCTTGCCGTCTTCGTTTACTTTAACATTTATAACGGGGCGAACCAGCGAGATCCCCTTTACCCGCAGCTGATCGCCAAAGAGAATGTCCTTAAGATTTACTTCAACTTCAAACTTTTCAGTTGCAAACAGAATTTGTCCTTCGAAGGGAGCCCGATTCAACACGCCGAGGTCCTTCATTTCGGCGGTAATGTTTGGGAAATGAGTAAAGAATGACAGACTGAAGTTATCTGCGTCAAACACAACGTCGGCATTGACGGATTTCGCGATTTCCTTATCAATGGCAGCTTTTATATCATCCTTAAAGGCTAAAGGCACAACAAAGGCAGCGGCTAAGATCAAGACAAATAGTCCTGCAATTATCAATAAGGTCCATTTTAAGGGCTTTTTCATATGGGTCTTTTAGTAACTAACATTTAGAATTTCAAAGTTACTAAAGAGAACAAAAAATTAACCAAATGGGTTGGCAGGCTAAACGCGGTACACGCAGTTTAAAGAGTTTTTAACCTGCAAAGCCCTTTACGGACTAAAAGAGGCGTAAAAACCACTCCATTAACTTTTTAGATCTTGCTGTATAGGGCGGGTAAAAAACGCTGACGGAAGTAAGCCCTTTCCGTTGTTTTAAGACGGGTTTTTCATTCGAGAAAGCGAGAAAACCGTGGTATCCATGCGATTTGCCCATGCCGCTGTGGTTCACACCACCAAATGGAAGATTGTGATGTAAAAAATGGATTCCACACTCATTAATACACACTCCTCCCGACGTTGTTTCCCGGATAATGCGTTGCTGCTCTGTTTTTTTCTCCGAAAAGATGTATAGAGCAAGTGGTTTCGGTTTTTGGTTTACTAACGCTATCGCCTCGTCCAATTCTTTAAATACGACGACGGGCAGAATAGGACCAAAAATTTCTTCGTTCATCATACGGGACGTGGGCGGAACATCCGAGATCACAGTAGGATGCATGAAACGCGATTCCTGGTTTCCATCCCCACCGAAAATAATCTTGCCTCCCTGCGCCACTGCTTCCTGAAGCATGGCTTGAAGCCGCTCAAAATTTTTGCCATTCACAATGCGACAATAATGTTCGGAGCGCTCAAAGGTTTCGCCATGCTCCGTGAATAAATTCTTTATCTGATCTATCAGCAACGAGTTAAAGCGGTCGACAATTTTCTCGTCTACGAGGACGTAGTCGGGAGCAACACACGTTTGGCCATTATTAACGAATTTTGCCACCGCAGTCCGGCGCGCGGCGTCTCTGAGAGATGCGCTACCCGTAATTATTGACGGTGACTTGCCTCCTAACTCCAGGGTCACCGATGTTAAGTGTTCCGCTGCCGCTTTCATAACGATTTTACCAACGGGTGGACTACCTGTAAAGAAAATATGGTCGAAAGGAAGCTTGAGCAGTTTCTGCGAAACATCAGAACCGCCTTCGAAAAGTGTAACGACCGACGGTTCAAATATTTCACTCACCATTTTTTTTAGGAGAGCCGAGACATGCACTGTAAATTCGGACGGTTTAATGATCACTGAATTACCGGCGGCAAGCGCGGAAACCAAGGGTCCCACACACAATGAAAACGGGTAATTCCAGGGAGAAAGAATCAAACAGACCCCCCTGGGTTCGTATTCGATCCGGGACTTGGTACCCAGCATGGTTACAGGTGCGTCAACTTTTTTAGGCGATGCCCACCGGTCCAAATTATCAATGGCCGTTTTTATCTCCGATAACACGTGGAAAATCTCAATGCCATCAACTTCCACAGGATGCTTTCTAAAGTCGGCATACATTGCTTCATGGATCCGGCGGCGGTTCGCCTGAATCCATGTCCGCAGCTTTTTTAGTCGGTGTATGCGATTTTTCAGCCCTTCGGTTTTCAGCGCTTTGACATTGCTTTTTTGATGAAGAAATTCCTTCATCAACGCCGTTTCCAAGGAGGAGTCAACGAGAGTTTGCACAGTGAAAAGTTAAGAGAATTCGCCGACTTCGGGGCAAATATTACCTCAATGTTATCAAAACATTGAAATGTGTTACGCGTTTGTTAACTTTAGTAACGTGGTCTTAACATTCAGTTAACATGAGATTGGTCGGGTTAATTTTAGTGGTGATTCCTTTCCTGGCCTATGGGCAGGATTGGCCCGTCGCTAAATCCGGCAAAACCCTGGATCAATACCTACAAGATTTTATTGAGGTGGAGGGCGGCAGCGACCTCCCGCATGACATTTCAAAATTTGTTCAAAAACTTGAACAAAGGGGGGAGGAAAAGAACACCCTTAAATTTTGTAAGACGCTGTTTCACAAAACCCGGCAGGAATTCCTACACGACTACGCCCAGTATGCCTCCTTTAGGGAAACATTGGCCAAAGGCAAATACAATTGCCTGACAGGAACAGCGCTTTACGGCATGCTGCTGGATCATTTCAATATTGACTACACTATCATAGAAACAAATTATCATATTTTTTTGCTGGCCCATACGGCGGAGGGTAAAGCGCTTTTCGAAGCAACTGACCCCTTATACGGCTTTGTCACTAACCCCGCCGAAATCGAAAAAAGAATTGTACAGTATAAACAGAACACTATCCAAGCCGAAGGGGATAAGAAAAAATACTATGAATACAGGGTAAACTTATATCAACAGGTGAGCCTGGATCAAATGAGTGCGCTGTTGCATTACAACCTTTCCATCGAGGCCTACAATCAGCAAAATTTTCAAAAAGCGATCGACCACCTGGACAAGGGCCTCGCACTCTACAATTCTCCCCGCATCACCGAATTTTCGGGCGTCCTGTTGTTATCGGTGATCGAAAGTAAGCTGGACGAACCGGTTAAAGAGCGTTACGTAAAGCGTATCCAGGCAATTCGCAAAAAACAACTTCCGGTTATGGCAAGCCGGAATATGCGAGATTAATTTTCCAGGATTCTAAGTTCGACGCGACGGTTTAGCCGGTGGGCTTCCGGAGTATTATCGCGTGATAAGGGCATGGTACCGCCAAATGCTTTGGTCTTTATTCTGTTTTTGGCAATCCCTTTTGAGGTGATATAACGTCTAACGGATTCAACACGCTCTTGTGACAGCTTTAGATTATCTTTTGGATCGCCCTGGTAATCCGTATGTCCTTCCAACTGTATTACCATGTTCTTGTTTTCCTGCATCATATCGACAACCACATTAAGTTCTGGATATGACTCCTCGTTAATTTTAGACCGCCCAACAGGAAAAATCACGTTGTCCAATCGTATGACGTGTCCCACCTCATGCTTCTTAACATCCCCTACCGTCAACTCAATGTCTTTTACCACCTTGCCGTTTTCATCCGCATCAGCCGGATCGATCATGTATTTCGCAGTTGTGTAGCCTGGCGCCTCGATTACGATCGAGTATTTCTCCCTGTCAAATAAAGGGAAGGAGTACTTACTGTTATTGAGTGTTCCGATTTTATTACCATAAGGTAAACTCTGATAGGTAACGCGGGCGGTAACCGGCTCCTTCGTGGCGGCATTTAAAATTTTTCCCTCTGCATAAATAAGACTATCTGCCGACTGGCAATAAGTTGTTGTTGCAATGAGAAGAAACAGACTGAAAAGTTTAAAAAATTTTCTGCTCATGGATCTGTAATTGCTTTATAATTTTCGAATCAGGAATTCTACCCTTCGATTCTTTGTCCTTCCTTCTTCAGTTTCGTTCGTGTCCGTCGGTTTTGTTTCACCAAAAAATTGAACTGATAATCGGTCTTTTGCAATTCCTCCTCTAACCAAATAAGCTACGACCGTTTTTGCACGCCGTTCTGACAAGGACATATTGTAGGCATCTGGGCCGCTATTATCTGTATGTCCCGAAACTTCAATCTGCATCGTCGGTTTTTCTTTCAACATGGCGATGAGGCGATCCAGCTCAGGACCGGACTCCGCCTTCAAAATGGATTTGTCGAAGTCAAAGAAAATATTGTTTAGAACAATCGTAACGTTGGGCGCGAGGCTGGTCACTTCGATCGGTTGGAGGTTGAAGTCCCTTGACTTGATCTCTTGATCCGGTTTCACATTTCGTAAATCCAGATTTTGGCTTTCTGAAATTTTACCGTCCGCCTCCGACCTCAGCCCATACAGCTGACCAGTAGGCAATCTGATTTCGTACTCGCCGGTGGCTGGGTCTGTTTGAGCAATCCCGGTTTCTTTTCCATCGGGTAAGCGTTCGTAAATTATTTTCGCAGCAACCGGCTTACCGGTACTCTTATCAATAACTTTTCCCTTTACCGTCACCCACGTTTCAGGAGATTTTACGATTGGTAACTTTACACGAAAAATATCGGCGTTGGTCTCGCTGACACCACGCGAATAGTAGGCGAATTCACTCGATGCCGGAATATTGAAGAACAGATCTTCGAGAGGGGAATTAATTTCCGGGCCCAGATTTTCAGGTTCCGACCAATTTGTCCAGGTATCATCCAGGCGTCTTGTTACGTAGATGTCGTTGGCTCCATAACCGCTAAATCCGCTGGAAGAAAAATACAGTGTCTTATCATCGGAGTCGAGAAATGGTGCAGACTCCTCAGCGGCCGTATTGACAACATCGCCCAGGTTAAGCGGCTCTGACCATGAACTATCCGCATTCATGAATGTCACGTAGAGGTCCCGGTCACCCTGTGTGTCGTCCCTTTCCACCGACAATAAAAGTGTCTTTCGATTATCAGCAAGAAAGTAATTCGCCTTCTCGGCATAATTGTAGTCGTTGGCAATATTTAAAGCAACGGGCTTACTCCACGAACCACCGACATTTGTGCTGATTGAAACGCCTGCGAGCATCTTGCCATTACTTAAGTATTTATTGCCTAAAAGCATGAGCGCAGATTTTCCGTCTGGCGTTACCGATTTAATTGAATTGGCAAAATTGGGGCCGTCATTGTTGAGTACTTGGAGATTTCGCGCAAGCTGCCACTTCCCTGCAGAGTCAAGTTCTGAGTACCAAATATCTTCCTTATCCTGTACCCCGCCTACATTTTCCGGATGATTTTGCCGGCTGAAGTAAAGCGTTTTACCGTCGGGTGAGAGCAACGGATTCAATTCTTTAAACTCACTGTTGACATTATTGTCAAGCACTTCGATCAGGATTCCCGACGCCAATAGCTGCATGGTGGGAATATCGGCGATGATCGGATAATTTGAATCGGAGATTGCCACCGCATCGATACTGTAATAATCGGGAACAGCTCCGCCATCAAACTCAATCTTGACAGCGCTGACCTTATAGGGCGTCTGTTCCATAAAGATATTCAACATCCGACCCTTCAACGGTATAGCCATTGGATTGAGGGTATTGATCAGGTATTCCTTACCTGATTCATCGTATGCATAGACACGGTAAATGGCACTCGGATTGTGAGACTCGGCAATCGCGATCTGTCGAATGCTCACCGGATTATCATATCCAAGTTTCAGAAATTCCTTTTGCTTCGGCCGGTCTGGCGCCCATGCATTTGGACTTTGCCCACCTGCCGGCAAGACATTCGGTTTTCCCAGCGCCTGTTTGGCTGAATATTGTATTGGTGTCAGTTCGGAAGAAAATTCGATAACCTTAGATGCCCACTGTACAATCTGAGCTGTTGTTGAAAGAGATATAGACGTCAAAAAAACCAGAGGCAATAACCACTTCATTCGCACTATGTTAATTTCATAGTTTAAACTTAGCTAAAAAATTTAGAATTAGGTTGAAAACAGACGTCAAATGAAATAAAAGTAGTTGAAGTAAACATTCACCGGGTAAAAATCTATCCGGAAAAAATAAAATGTTATTCCAATGAATGTTTGTTGAACAACAAAAATCCGACATGCAATAATGCGCCGAGTTGATTTTTATTATCATCATAATAATTCAAGCTCAGGCTAACTGGTCCGATGGGAGAATGATAAACTATACCCGCAGTTCCGCAAAAAAATACAGCATTGATAGTCTCGTTTGAATATGCATCCTGGTCCTCATTCGGTCGTATGTATTCAAACGGTTTGAAAAGATATCCTTCCAGACGGAAATCGACTTTGTTATGAAGCCTGATTACGTTCCTTAGTCCGCCACCTATGTAATTCGATGATCTGAAGTTTTCCAGGATCAGGGTACGACTGTCCTGCAGCGGAAAAAATCCGGGCGTGTTGATAATGCTGCCATAGTAATTCTGAAAAAACGGCTGATCGGAAAATACTGCTTCGAAAAAATATCCGGGTCTGAACCAGCTTGAGCCAAAATATTGTTCAGCATTTAATTTCAG
>DASUTP010000263.1:0-2587 GCA_036374515.1 Chryseolinea sp.
CCGGGTTGTGTGGTAGCCTAGAAACGGGTACACCACTTTATAAGGTATTCAAAACATATTTGATTTGAATTAATTGTGCAGGGAAGGCTGTATTGATTTAGTCCGATCGTTGGTATAACTATAGTGAAAATCGGAGAACTCCATATTATATTGGATTTTTTGTCAGCATTGCACCATCATCCCCAACTCCAGGGAGCGCAGTTTGACTGTTAGTTGAAATTGAAATCCACCCGACTACTTCATTGATACTGAAATTAAATGTAGGTACGACAATGCAAAGGAAGTTAGACTACATTTTTTTTAAGGATGATCAACGTTTTCCAAAAACCTCGCAATCATGCCCTCCAGGGCTTTAATTTCAACGTGTTACATGCGCGTCAACAGATGGGAAATTTGTGCTAACCTCTAAGCGGACAAATCAGCATTCTTTGCACCACAAAACAAATCAAAAAACATGTTATGAAAACTCTCTTAAAGAAAAACAAATTGTGGTTAGCTGGTATGATTCTAAGCAGCTTGGTGTTGATGCAATGTCAGCAGGAAGAAAATGAAATCGTTCCTCATAATCATCACGATCACGATCACGAGCAAGAGCACCCAAAGATCGTTTCTGTACCTACCCGAGATTTACCGGAAATGGCTTTTCCTGAACCGGAAGAGACAAGCTCGCCAATTATTGATGACACGCAGCTAAATGAAGCTCATCAGATCTTTCCGGCGCCACAAAGCGCCAACGGGAATGCAAGAACCCAGGCTTTTGAATTTGTTAGTTTTGATCATCCAAGTGCTTTAGACCTGATGCCGGATGATGCGAAATTTACATTTGCTTCAGCACCTTTTTACATTCAGCCGGTTAGCAATGTCTGGTTCCACGTAAAGGAGAACAATGGCGGCGGTTACAATCCTGATTTTACAAGCAGCTATGGACATTATCATCTCGGTTATCAGACTTTTGCTCCCATTATTAATTGGAACAACGGAACCGTCTGGAAATTGATAAATGGTCAGCCGATATATGTACAACCTCTTCTGGAGCCTAGAACCCTATCCAGCCATTGGGGCGATCAGTGGATAAAAATATACGCTTACGACTACAATAGCAGTCATATTCCATTCGAGTTTTGGGGAA
The DNA here is from genome assembly GCA_036374515.1 of Chryseolinea sp. Classification (GTDB taxonomy): domain Bacteria; phylum Bacteroidota; class Bacteroidia; order Cytophagales; family Cyclobacteriaceae; genus Chryseolinea. The sequence goes on from DASUTP010000263.1 coordinate 1,130, forward strand.
TCAAAGTCATCAATGGCCCTGTCCAGGTTTGGATGCAGGCACCGGATGGAACCTGGAGTAAGTGGTCAAGTTTAGGAGAAGCTACCTGGTCATTCGCTTATGCTCGAAATGTAAAACAGATCCTGATCTCTGGGGTTAGTTATGATTCCTTTACCATCGATAACATAAAGGTAAAAATGCCGTAAGAACAAAGGAATAAGTCCAAACTTGATAAGCAAATGCTTTACATAAAACCCGCATCGTTCTGGTTGTTTATCAGAACGGTGTTTTTTTATTAGGTATAGAGATGGTGGGGTTTTTAAAGATATACCGGATTGTTTTGCCGCTGGAGAGGTGCTGGAAACCCGCTACTTTGTACGCGCGAAAATTATATACGAGCATGTCGCTGAATGCGTGGCTTGCTGGTGAAGAACACCAATAAGCGGGGGAAGTATTTTTAAAAACCAAACTAACAAATTTGCGCTGAACCTCATTACTTATGCATCGCTTCAACGATTCGTTGATTTCTTTTTCTCCGCTTTTTCAACGTTTTCCTTTACTTTAAACTTCACAAGTTTAGTAATTAATTTTAGAGGCATTGGTTTGTTCAACGGAAATTGAATGGTTCCTTTGCCTGATGTTTTATAAGAAGCAAAGTCCTTATCCACTTGGTCAATTGCAGCTGGAACGGGATAAAACCCAATATGCTTTTTGTAGGCTGCAAAGTAAATCAAGTACGTTCCGTGGAGATTGAAAGTAGGTATCCCATAGCTGATTGTTTCTTCAGCTTCAGGAACAACTTTCTTAATTGTCATTCGAATTTGTTGTAAAATCTTTTGAATATTCGAGGGAAACCTCGAAATATATTCGTCAATATCTTTCGGCTTAGATATCGTCATAAAGTTATTTTTCAACGACGGCGAATAACGCCTAAATGTCCAGCTCAAACTGAGAATTCGGGCAAGCTTTCAAAAGTATCACCATAAAGATAATTTATTCATTTAAAATGATTGGCAATCGATTCATAGAACGATCACGATCTAATTTTACCTTGAGATTAAAGGCCAAAGTTCAACCATACCTGGTTCAAGTCTTCCTGCGAAGGGTTTCGCGCTGGCGAGACTTGGACCTAAAATTTCTTATGACTTGCAGTTAAATTACCCCTTTGCTAGCCTTAGTTTATGAGTGCAAGTTCAAGATCCGAAATCATGAAGTTGTCCATTTTGTTACCTTTGCTTACAATGCCAGTCTGAAGACTGTGATGATGAAGGGCACAAGTGAGCCACGCACTTGCTTACACACAACACTTGCGCCAGTCACCGGGTGAGGCTTGTTGGTGAAGAACACCAACAAGGGCGAAGGTAAGTTTTTTTTGAAACTAATCAGTTTGGTAAAGAAAGGAATTCAAGCTGGTCTGCAGGATAGATCGTAGTTTTATGCTCCTTCGAGTGATAGAAAAAAATGTAATTGTTCGTCTTT
>DASUTP010000264.1:0-5898 GCA_036374515.1 Chryseolinea sp.
CATAGGCAGCTGGATTTTATTGACAGCCGAAATGTGGGCTTCAATAAGAATAATGTTGTTGTACTTCCGCTGGCGGGCGATGCGCGGCAAAAGTTGCCCGCCCTCAAAAACGAGTTAAAGCGTATTCCTGGGGTTGAAGCCTGTGCTGCAACATCGGTGGTGCCAGGGAAACGCGTCATGTTCCTTGGCGTACGCGTACCATCGCTGGCCGGAACCGTTGCGGAAGATGGCTCGACCGATGGGTCACGATCCATGCGCGTCGTGGGCGCTGATGAAGATTTTGTAAAAAGCCTTGGACTTAAGATAGCAGAGGGTCGCGATTTTGACATAAACAACGTGTCGGATTCTGCGGGCGCGTTCATTTTAAATGAGGCTGCAGTTCGCGAGTTTAAACTGAAGGACCCGGTAGGAAGTCCTTTTGAGTATACCTACACCGAAACTCCGAAGATCGGCAAGGTGATCGGCGTTGTCAGGGACTTTAATTTCGCATCGGTGCATGCTGCCGTGGAACCGGTAATGATACATATTTACCCGATGATATATACAACGCTATGTGTACGGTTAGACGGAAATAATTTAGAAAATACTCTGTCGGAACTGGAGGATGTGTGGGAAGGAGTGACATCGTTTCCGTTTAGCTACCAGTTTCTTGACGCGAGCTACGATGCCATGTATAAGACTGAACGATCGACCGCACAAATCATTACCTCCTTTACCTTGCTTGCCTTGATCATCGCCGGGTTAGGACTTTTTGGTATCGTATCATTTTTTGTCTCTCAGCGCACAAAGGAAGTAGGCGTTAGAAAAGTATTTGGTGCATCGCATGTTTCTCTCATCAATATTCTGTCCCGCGAATATGTATTGATGGCCATTGTAGGAAACCTTGTGGCGGTTTACCCGGCCTACTTTATTGTCAATCAGTGGTTGCAGCAATTTGCTTATCACATAGATTTATCGTTCATATCATTTCTCGCTGCCTTCCTGCTTTGTGAAGTGTTTGCGTTCGTGTCGATTATATTTGTGATCATGCGCACCGTCCGGGTAAACCCTTCGACGATTCTCAGGCATGAATAATAAAATCTCAACTAACTCTACTCTTGTTGTTAGGATCTTAACATAGAAGCAGGACTAAATAGTATTCAAATTATTCGGAAACTAAGGGGCCACGAAAAAATAACAAATGGTCTTTGTTTATCTTCGCACTTTAAGGATCATGGTAAGAATGTTTCACCTTTAATAAAAGTATGCGCTACCGTACAGCGAGATTCGAAGATCTGGATCGATTAATGAAGTTATATAAAGCCGTTGCGGGGACAGAAGGAGGGATTGCGCGGCTTGAAAGTGAAATTACGCAAGAATACATCCGCGGTTTTTTGGAAAAGAGTTTGACGCAAGGACTGATCATTGTGGGAGAAGATCCCACTGACGAAAATGAACTAGTGGCGGAGATTCATGCTTATAAGGCGGGGATACAAGTTTTCGATCACGTATTGGGCGATCTCACCCTTGTCGTCCACCCCGACTTCCAGGGGAGAAAGATAGGAAGGACGATCCTTACCATTTTCCTTGAGGAAATAGGCCGAAATCATCCTGATATCGGAAAGGTGGAACTGATTGCACGTGAAAGCAATGAAAAGGCAATTGCACTTTACCAGTCACTTGGGTTCCTGATCGAAGGTCGACTTGAAATGAGAATAAGGACAACAGATCGCCACTATGAGGCAGACATTCCAATGGGGTGGCAGAATCCGAATTTCGATTTCTAACACTCTTGCGGCGAGTTATGGGCTGCCTGCAGGATGGTGAGCTTATACTGAGAGAAAAGCGATTGGAGGGAGCGTAAGGAGCGGGGAGACGTCGCGGAGACAAAGGTGTCATTGGAAGACCAGTTCCAAAGCGTGGGTTCCTACGAAAGTTCTTCGCAGGCGAAAACGCCGGTAGACACCATACCACCTGGCATGTCTTGGACATCAAGCGACAACGAAGGACGCTTCCCGCGGAAATATAGTGCGCTATGCACAGAAAGCCCGAAACAGAGAGAAAGATCTAGATAAGGTACTCGAACAGATTTTCGTTCTGATTGACGAGGGTATAATTCAACGAATGGCTGTCCATGCGTGTAATGAGTGCGTTGAAATCATCCTTTGATTTTACTTCAATACCAATAAGCGCGGGACCACTTTCTTTGTTATTCTTCTGAATAAATTCAAAGCGTACAATATCATCGTTTGGACCAAGGATGTGATTGACAAATTCCTTTAATGCGCCCGGCCGCTGCGCAAACCGAACGATAAAGTAGTGCTTAAGCCCTTCGTATAGAAGCGAGCGCTCCTTGATCTCCTGCATTCTGTCAATGTCGTTGTTGCCACCGCTAAGAACACAAACTATTCTTTTCCCTTTGATTTGATCCGTGTATTGTTCTAATGCTGCGATAGCTAACGCGCCCGCCGGCTCGGCAACAATAGCGTCCTCGTTATACAGCTGAAGGATCGTCGAGCTGACTTTACCTTCCGGAACGAGCAACATATCAGAAAGAGCGTCCTTACAAAATTCAAAAGTGAGATCACCCACTTTTTTTACCGCTGCACCGTCAACAAAACGCTGAATTTTTTCAAGGACCACAGGTTTGCCTGCCTTCAACGCTTCCTTCATAGACGGAGCTCCCAGTGGTTCAACGCCGACGATCTTTGTCTGCGGCGACAATAATTTGAAGTATTGTCCCACGCCCGCACAAAGGCCGCCGCCACCAACGGGTAAAAAGATGAAATCTATATTTGAAATCTCGTCAAGAATTTCCTTTCCCACGGTACCCTGCCCTTCGATCACTTTTGGATGATCAAAAGGTGGTATGAACACCATATTGTTGAGTTCCGTAAACTCAAGCGCATGTGCCTGGCATTCATCAAACGTATCGCCAATGAGGACAATTTCAATGTTGTTTCCGCCAAACATTTTTACCTGGTTGATCTTTTGTTTCGGTGTAATGGCCGGCATATAGATCACTCCGCGAATATCAAGGTGCTTACAGGAAAATGCCACGCCCTGCGCGTGGTTACCAGCGCTCGCGCAAACGACTCCACGCTTGCGTTGCTCATCGTTCAGGCTCTGGATCAAATTGAAGGCGCCCCGGATCTTATAAGACCGGACGACCTGAAGGTCCTCGCGCTTAATATAAACTTCAGCGTGAAACTTCTCCGACAACTTCCGGTGGTATTGCAACGGCGTTTTCAGTACAACTGATTTTAAAGCATCTGCCGCCGCGTTGATATTCAATTTATATGTTTGGGTAGTGGTAGGCATTGTGTAAAACTAATTCTTTGCGACTCAGCGCCCTTGTGGTTAAAGTACCACAGGGACGATGAGACAAAGAGGGGTTTTAATTGATCATACTTGCTTCGACAGAAGCTTTTTCCGGTCTCAGCTTACGCACGGCGGCGCCGGCTTGCCAGAGTTCGCTTTCTCTCAGTTCTTTTAACTCTTCAGCCAGCTTCTCGCGATAATCTGGCTTGCTGCAGGTTTCAATGGTGCGTTTTGCTTCCTGTCCCGTTGCTACGCTCTTGTAAAGCTCCTGGAACACGGGAAGCGTTGCAGCCTTGAATTTCTTTTTCCAGTCAAGAGCACCACGTTGAGCAGTAGTGGAACAGTTGGCATACATCCAATCCATGCCATTTTCCGCCACCAGCGGCATAAGACTTTGCGTAAGCTCTTCAACGGTTTCGTTGAACGCTTCAGACGGAGAGTGTCCGTTCGCGCGAAGAACTTCATATTGAGCTTCGAAGATACCCGCGATAGCACCCATTAACGTGCCACGTTCTCCACTCAGGTCAGAGTAAACTTCTTTTTTGAAGTCTGTTTCGAAGAGGTATCCCGAGCCTACACCGATTCCAAGTGCAATTGCTTTGTCTTTCGCTTTGCCGGACGCGTCCTGGAACACGGCATAGCTTGAGTTGATACCTTTTCCCTGCAAGAACAACCGACGTACGGACGTACCGGAGCCTTTTGGAGCTGCGAGTATAACATCAACATCTGCCGGAGGGATAATTCCCGTTTGATCCTTGAAGGTGATGCCAAATCCGTGAGAAAAATATAAAGTCTTTCCTTTAGTAAGATAAGGTTTGATGGTAGGCCAAAGGGCAATCTGGCCGGCGTCAGAAAGGAGGAACTGGATGATCGTTCCGCGTTTTGCCGCTTCCTCGATATCAAATAATGTTTCGCCAGGAACCCATCCGTGCTCGACGGCTTTATCCCAGGTTTTCGAGTTTTTGCGTTGGCCGACAATTACTTTAAAGCCGTTATCGCGGAGGTTCAATCCTTGTGCAGGTCCCTGCACGCCGTATCCGATAATGGCGATCGTTTCATTCTTTAGAACATCGAGCGCCTTTTCCATCGGGAATTCTTCGCGTGTTACAACTTCTTCAATAGTGCCTCCAAAATTGATCTTTGCCATGTTTTAGTGATTTTTAGTTTTTGTGGTAGGTTTTTAATAAGCTTAAAGTAGAAGGCTGAAAGCTAAAAGCTTTGGGCCCGTACGGCTTTATGCTTTCTGCTTTAAGCTTTGTGCTTTAAGCTACTTTCTTGTTATTTCTATTACTTAATTCAAAATACAGTTCGCTTCCTGGATAATATGATGCCTGTTCCACTTCGATCAGTTTTTCAAGCTGATGAATAACTTTCTCCATCATGTCGGTGGTCGTATAAACCAACAGGATCGCGCCGCCCCGGGTAAAATCCTCTTCATTTTCATGGGCGATCAATTTTTTTATACGCACTCTCCGGCGGTTCAGCACGTTTACAATTCTATTAAGAATTGAAAAATTATTATCTGACGTGATTTCGAGTGTGAAATTTTGTTTCATAACGTTTCAGTTAAGTCTTTTTATTTCTTAGGTGCCTCCAGCAATACTTCGGCAACGCCCGCGCCGGCAGGAACCATTGGGAATACACAGTCCTCTTTGCCTACAACCGCTTCCAGAAAATACGGCGTCGTCGCCTCAAGCATCTCCTTTATCGCACCTTGAAGGTCTTCCCGTTTCTCAACCTTGCGGGCAGGTATGTTATACGCCTCAGCAATTTTTATAAAATCAGGATTCGCCATTTCAGTGAATGAGTAACGTTTTTCATGGAATAGTTGCTGCCATTGACGAACCATACCCAGGAAATTATTATTCAGCACTAAAATCTTTACAGGAATTTTGTATTGCATGATAGTACCTAATTCCTGAACCGTCATCTGATAACCACCGTCACCAATGACGGCGACGACCTGTTTCTGCGGGATGCCAAGTTTCGCTCCCATGGCTGCAGGTAATGCAAAGCCCATCGTACCTGCGCCACCAGACGTTACGTTGGTGCGCGGATTCTTATATTTATAATAACGCGACGTGGTCATTTGATGCTGACCGACATCCGTTACAACAATGGCCTCACCGTTTGTTTGAATGGAAAGGTGATTGATAACTTCGCCCATCGTCAAGACTCCGGGAGGATTGAATTCCTCCTTAATGACCTTCTCATACTCGATGTTGTTGAGATTTGTAAAGGAATCCACCCAGTCCTGGTGATTATTCTGATTACATTTCTGGATAAGTGCCTGGAGCGCCTCTTTCACATCGGCATGCACTGCCACATCTGCCTTGATGATCTTGTTGATCTCGGCTTTGTCGATCTCAATGTGAACCACTTTAGCCTGCTTAGCGTACTTATTGACATTTCCAGTCACCCGATCGTCAAAGCGCATACCCATGGCGATGAGCAAGTCACATTCGTTGGTGTTGATATTCGGCCCGTAATTTCCATGCATGCCCAGGAACCCGACGTAATTCGGATGATCCGTGGGAATTCCACCGAGGCCCAGCAGCGTACATGCGACTGGAATCCCTGTTTTTTCAGAAAAGGCGA
>DASUTP010000265.1:0-4451 GCA_036374515.1 Chryseolinea sp.
CGCTGGGTAATCGGATCGGCAAACAAGTACGGATTGTTCCGGAGCTGATATTTTTTAAAGATGAGGTAGAGGAAAATGCAACACGCCTGGATGAAATTATTAAGAATTTAAACATCCCCCCCGGCCCCAAGCCGGAATAAATTTTTTATCGATTGAACCTTCCACTTTTCATAGCTAAGCGCTACCTGGTTTCCAAGCGGAAAAAAAATTTCATCAACATTATTTCGATAATATCGGTTGTTTCTGTAACCATCATTACAGCGTCAATTATAATTGTTCTTTCGATTTTCAATGGCTTGGGAGATTTGATCCATTCGCTGAACAATTCATTCGACCCGGAAATCAAGATCGTTGCCGCGAAAGGAAAATCGTTTCCAGTAAGCCAATCGTTAATTAAAAAAATTGAAGACGTACCAGGTGTTGATGTTGTCACCGAAGTAATCGAAGATTACGCTTATGCAAAGTATAACAATGCGAGCAGGCCGGTAACAGTGAAAGGTGTCAGCGACAATTTCATAGCGCAGGAGCGAATTCCAAAGGAAAGCCTGGTGGAGGGTGAATTGCAAATAAAAGAAAAGGGAACGCCCCGGGCGTTGATTGGTTATGGTGTACGGAACACCTTGTCCATTTCATTAGGGGAGGACTTTCACCTCTTGCAGCTTTATTACCCTAAAAATGTCAGGAGCGGCGTGCTGGATCCCTCCGAGATGTATTCACAGAAAGGTATTATGCCGGGCGGCGTGTTTGCGATTATTCAGAATTTTGATGAGAACTACGTTATCGTCCCCTTGGAATTTGCGCAAGATCTGTTGAATTATGAAAACAAAAGGACTTCCTTGGAGGTTAAGACGATTAATGCGGATGATATAGAACAAGTTGAACAACGAATTCAGACCATACTTGGAGACAGTTTTAATGTATTGAGCTCAGAAGAACAACACCAGGATGTTTACAGGGTTATCAAGCTTGAAAAGTTATTTGCATCGATTGCAGCTGTGCTATTGTTGGTGATCGGATCGATTAACATTTACTTTAACCTTATGATGTTAGCGTTAGACAAAAAGAGAGATATCTCAATTCTTGCCTCAATGGGGGCCGGTAGCAGTCTTTTAAAAAAAGTATTTATAACCGAGGGCCTGCTGATAGCAGCGATCGGCACGGTCCTGGGGTTGATTTTGGGGGCGGGAGTCGTATTGCTTCAACAGCAGTTTAGTTTGATTTCGATGGGGATGAATTCGTCGGTTGTCGATGGTTATCCCGTCAAATTAGCGCTTATGGATTTTATCTACGTGTTTCTCGCGATGGGCGCCGTCACGATAGTAATCTCCTCCCGTCCGGCAGCGCTTGCGTCACGGTTTGTGTCGGTACAAAATTTATAGGACGATGAACCAATTTTCGGAAGAAAGTTGCCCTTATTTGATGAATTATCCCTAATTTTCAAGTTTCTGTCATTCTAAAAACGTTGTTCTTGGATGAAAGTCTCTGCGTCACAGCCGTTTCAAATCATTTATTCGTTATACCAACACGAATACCTGGGATTCGTGTTTGAATCCTACATTGTTCACCTGGACGATAAAGGCAAGCTCACCTATCAACATCAGAATATCTCACCAAAAAATGCCCGTGAATTTTCGCGAGGCCTGGACGATCGCGACTTCGAGCTGATCGAAATTATGGATTCCATGGCACAGGAATCCATCGTGAAAAAGTTCTCTGTCAAGTTTATGAAGCCGGAGGAATTTTTTTCGAAGACTTACGACAAGGCAAAAGGTAGTGAGCTGCTGCAGGAGCAGATTGAAGACTACATGGAAAAAAGACGTGCCAAGATCCTCGAAAAGCTGAAGGGTAAGATCCTTTTTGAAATGGGGAACGATGGAGAACCCACGTGGCGCAAAATTGAAGTTTTGGATAAGCGTGCTTCTATCCAATTCCATTTCATGCGCACGGAGGAACATACGAACTACTATCCCACTATTTTTTATCAGGGAAAGAAAATAGATCTGCCCAATACATCTGCTTATCTCGTGTGCAAGAATCCGGCATGGATGGTTCTGAATGGGAAACTTTACGGCTTCGAAAAAAATGTGGATGGCAAAAAGTTAATTCCATTTTTCACAAAGAAGTATGTCGTCATACCGAGAAATGTTGAAGAGACATACTATAACCGATTTGTTGCACCCTTGATCGCTTCATTTGATGACGTCGATGCACGGGGTTTTGAAATAAACAAAAGCAGCTACGATCCGCATCCGGTGCTGACGCTTTCCGAGTTGCATACGACCCAAAATTCTTCGCCGGTTTCCCTTTTTGACGATAAGCCACCAGCCGATGATCACAGCGATGAAGCTGGCAAAATTGTATTTGATCTGTCGTTTAAGTATGGCAAGCATCGCTTTCGCGGCGACAACATCGGGCCCGTTAGCGTAACCCTGGAAAAGCAGGGCGAAGGCTATGTATTTCACCGGATAACGCGTCGCACAGAAGATGAGAAAAATTTTCTTCATACGCTGCAGAAGCTGGGGCTTCCTATGAAGGGTTTCAGAATAGCAATTCCCAAGTCTGAAGCCTTTTCCTGGCTAAATGAAAACCGGGTCAACCTTTTGAATTTTGGTTTCGAGGTAAGTCAACCTGAAAGCAGGGACAAAAAATATTTTGTCGGCAAAGCCGTAATAGAAGTTGAAGTAAAGGAGAATATCGACTGGTTTGATATTCACGCAAAGATCCGCTTTGGAGAATTCGAAATTCCGTTCAAGGAGCTTCGAAAATTAATAATGCGAAAAAAAGTGGAGTTCAAGCTTCCCAATGGAGAAATAGCGATTATTCCCGAAGGCTGGCTCACCAAATACGCGGATCTGTTCGCGCTTAGCGAAACAGACGGCGAACATGAGAAACCCGTACTTCGCAAGCATCATTTGAATTTGGTGAAAGAACTGGAGGAAGGGAATCTTGCAAAAGTTCACCTCAGTGAAAAACTGAGGTCTTTGAATTCGTTTAGCGGCATCAAGAGCTATCCATTGCCAGGAAGCTTCAAAGGAGAACTGCGTCCGTACCAGCGCGCAGGATATAACTGGCTCAGGTTTTTGAATGAGTACAAACTTGGCGGCTGTCTGGCAGATGATATGGGGCTAGGAAAAACAGTACAAACTTTGACCCTCCTTCAAGCTGAGAAAGATGTTGGTGCGGGGACCTCGCTGCTGATCATGCCCACGTCCCTGATCTATAACTGGGAAATGGAGGCAGGGAAGTTTACGCCTGACCTTCGTATCTTAAATTATACCGGGACGCTCAGGAACAAGGATATTAAACGTTTTGAAAACTACGATCTCATCCTGACCTCCTACGGCATTACACGCTTAGACGTTGAGTTGCTTCAGCAGTTTTATTTCAATTATATAATCCTGGACGAGTCACAGGTCATCAAGAACCCTACGTCAAATATTGCCAAGGCTGTACGGGAGCTAAAATCCAGACATAAGCTGGTATTGACGGGTACGCCGATCGAGAATACAACGATGGACCTTTGGTCGCAGATGTCGTTCATTAATCCTGGCATCCTGGGGACGCAGACTTACTTTAGAAACGAGTTTCAATATCCGATTGAAAAGAAGAATGATGAATCGCGGTCGAAGAAGCTACATGCGGTGATCAAGCCATTTATTCTTCGAAGGCACAAATCACAGGTTGCAACAGAACTCCCCGAAAAAGTGGAAAACATCCAATACTGTGAGATGTCGGCCGAGCAGGAAAAACGATACGAGGAAGTAAAGACGCATTATCGCGAAAAAATATTTAAGCTTATCGATCAGGAAGGAATCGGCAACAGCAGGTTCATGATTCTAGAGGGTCTTACTAAGCTGAGGCAACTAGCAAACCATCCGCGAATGGTGGAGCAGGGATATACAGGCGATTCCGGCAAACTGGAAGACGTTACGTATATGCTGGAAAATGCCATTGCTGAAGGACACAAGGTTTTAATCTTCAGTCAGTTTGTCAAGCACCTGGAATTGGTCCGCCAATATCTGAAAACGCACAAAATCGATTTTGCCTATATCGATGGATCGAGCACGGATCGAAAGGACCAGGTGGAACGTTTTAACCGCGAACCAACTTTAAAGGTATTTTTAATTTCCATTAAGGCTGGTGGCCTTGGATTAAATTTGACCGAGGCGGATTATGTTTTCATTCTCGACCCATGGTGGAACCCGGCCGTGGAAGCTCAGGCGGTGGACCGTGCGCATCGGATTGGCCAGAAGAAAAAAGTATTCACGTATAAATTTATTACGCGAAATTCTGTTGAAGAGAAAATTCTTATGCTTCAAAAACGGAAGCTTAAACTGACGACCGAATTAATTACAACTGAAGAGAGTTTCATGAAGCAACTTACGCGTGATGACATCAATCAGATCCTGCTATAATCGATATACAGGCGCGTTTGTTTGTACGCCACAGAA
>DASUTP010000266.1:0-14684 GCA_036374515.1 Chryseolinea sp.
TAAGCGCATCATTAGCCCATAGTATTTCCTTGCCGATCGCGTTTGCAGTTCTCACCGTCCTGCACATCGTTTTTGGTGAGCTCGCGCCTAAGTCTCTGGCCATCCGTTATCCAACGTCGACATCGCTCAGGGTAGCCATTCCACTGAGAGTTTTCTATACGATATTCAAGCCCTTCATTTGGTTGCTGAATGGATTTGCCAACACCATTCTGAAAATGCTGGGCGTAAGGCCGATCAGCGAACAGGATATACACTCGGAAGAAGAACTGAGATTAATAATCGCGGAGAGTGAAGAAGGCGGCGCTATCGAGCCCGCAGAACGCGAATTGATCCAAAATGTATTTGACTTTGACGATCGTGTTGTGCGCCAGGTTATGGTGCCGCGCGTCAAGATCAGCGGTCTTCGATCGGACCTGACCATTCAACAGACCATGGATGTAATCTTAAAGGAAGGATATTCAAGGTATCCGGTATTTGAGAACTCTCTCGATGAAATCATTGGCATAGTTCATTCAAAGGATATCATTACCGCTCATTTTCAACATACAGGCAAGGGGTTGAAAGACGTTATGCGTCCGGCCCACTTCATACCAGAAACCAAACCGATTGATACCCTCCTCCGCGAATTTCAAAGACGAAAAACACAAATGGCAATTGTAGTGAGTGAATTCGGGGGAACTATCGGTATTGTGACCCTCGAGGATATCTTAGAGGAACTCGTGGGAGAAATCCAGGATGAACACGATCACGAGCAACAGATTGTAACGCTGTTGGATAAGCAGGTATACCAGGTACTGGCCCAGTCCTCCATTCACGATATCAACAAATTCATAGAAGTTCCTTTTCCGGAATCGGAGGATTACGAGACGTTATCAGGTATGATAACTTTTCACCGTGCTTCTATCAAAGAGGGAGACACATTCAGTCTTTCCGGCTACAAGGTCAAGATCCTTAAGTTAAATAAGACGCTGCCAGAAATTGTTGAAATGAAACTGGAAACAGAAATGGCGACGGATTAAAACCACTTCTTTCTTCTAAAGAAGATCAGCATGGCGATCACAACGATCACCATAATGCCCCACACTCCAAAATAGCCCCATTTCCAATTTAACTCAGGCATGAAATCGAAATTCATTCCATACACACCCACTATAAAAGTAAGGGGCATGAATATCGTTGAAATTACGGTCAATACTTTCATGACCTCGTTCATCCGTGTATTCATTGCATTGATGTGAATATCGAGCAGGCTGGAGGTCAGGTCTTTGTAGGTATCAAGGGAATCGATGAGATGAGCCACATGATCATAGACGTCTGCGAAGTATCTTAAGTTTTCTTCCTGTATAAAGTCCAATTCCCCCTTGACAATTTTACTCAAGGCTTCTCGCAAGGGATAAAGCGCTTTTCGCAGAAAGATAAGTTCTTTTTTCAGCGATTGGATGTCGTGAAAAGTTCGCGGGCTGGGATTTTCGTAAACGACATCCTCTGTTTCTTCGATCAGGTCGCCAACCCGGTCGAGCACGTTGTAGTAATTATCAACAATGATATCGATCAGCCGGTATAGGAGGTAGTCCGCTTGTTTCTTTCTAACCTTGCCCAGATCCAGGCGAATCCGTTCCCGAAATCCATCGAACAAGTCGCCCTCTTTTTCCTGAAACGATATGAGAAAATCCCGGCCGAGCACAAAGCTTATCTGTTCATAGTCGATATCTGAGCACGTCAGGTCGATCTTGTAAAGCATTTTTAATGTAAAGAAAAGGTAGTCGTCAAACTCTTCGGCCTTGGGCCGCTGGTCGTTCAACACATCATCTATCAGTAAGCTGTGCAATGAGAAATGGGCCTGAAGTTTTTCGAGGGTTTCAAGGTTACTCAATCCATCCAAGTTGATCCAATTGACACGTTCAGGCTGCAGGTTTTGTAGCAGATCCTCTGGCGTAAGGTTGTCAATTTTAGTATACGCCTCTTTGTTATACGATATTAATTCGAGAATGACCTTGGTGGGAGGAGGAGGCACGGATGTCGATTTTCTTTTGCTCACCTGGAATAAGTTTGAGGTTGGGTGTTAAACATCTTGAAGTTAGAGGCTCACGGTTTGCCTCGAAAGTTACAACTTCATTACCTTGTTTGTATCAGCGATTTTAGAATATCGGCGGGGGTAGACCTTAAACGTAAAACTTTGAGGTTTGAGGGCTAAACTTTCAACCTGCAGCAGGCACGCCGGCTTTAAACTTTTTGTATTATTGCGCCGCATGCCTTTACGCCTGGAAGATATTAAAGCCCCGATAGCACGGGAGATGGAGGAGTTTGAGCCGAAATTCCGGGCTTCTATGAAAAGCAACGTTCTGTTGCTGGATAAGATCATGAATTATATTGTAAAGCGTAAAGGCAAGCAGATGCGACCCATGTTTGTCTTCCTCTCGGCAGGAACTTGCGGAAAGATTAACGAATCCACTTTCCGCGGCGCTTCGCTTATTGAGTTACTGCATACGGCGGCGCTCGTACACGACGACGTTGTCGACGAAGCGAACTACCGGCGGGGCTATTTCTCGGTTAATGCCCTCTGGAAAAATAAGGTGGCGGTTTTGGTGGGAGATTTCCTGCTTACCCGTGGGTTGATGTTGTCGGTAGAGAACAAGGATTTTAATCTGCTGAGCATCGTGACCGATGCGGTCCGCGAAATGAGCGAAGGGGAATTATTGCAGATAGAAAAGTCACGGCAGCTCGATATCACTGAGGATGTATACTACGAAATTATCCGACAAAAAACCGCATCGCTCATCGCGTCCTGCTGTGCAGTTGGCGCAAGCTCGGGAGGGGCCAACGACGACGTTGTTGAAACCATGCGAAAGTTTGGTGAAAAAATTGGAATGGCTTTTCAGATCAAGGATGATTTATTCGACTATGGCGAACAGGAAATTGGTAAGCCGGTCGGAATAGATATTAAGGAAAAGAAGATGACCCTCCCGTTGATCTATGCTTTGTCGAAGGCAGGGTGGACCGAAAAAAGAAAGATCATCAATATTGTAAAAAACGAAAGCGAACAACCCAGGAAAGTAAAAGAAGTAATCGAATTTGTAAAAAACTCGGGAGGTTTGCCCTATGCTATTACGGCTATGAACCGGTATCACCAGGAAGCTATGCTGCTGCTAAACGAGTTTCCTGAAAATCAGTATAAGCAATCGCTTATCCAGCTCGTTCAGTTTACAATTGAAAGGAATAATTAGCGGTTAAAAAAAAGCTTAACGCTAAACCGTTGCCGGTCGTCGCGTTAAGCTCTACCTACCTAAACCTATTTAAAATTAATGCAATACTATCTTGGATCTTCCAGCTTCCAGTACGGCGTAGTCTTTTAACGACTGGTAAGTCTGTGCATCCAATGCCGCCAGTGCCGGACCAGAATTTTCAGGATTAAAAGCCCCCTCATTTGCCCACCACTTCTTGGCATTTTCTTTCGCAGACTGCTTATCGATCTGCTCAAAAAGGTTGATGCAGGAATCAGAAATCATCCACGGCTTATCGATGCTGCTGTATTTTTCGAAAATCATATTACGCATTTGAGTACCGGATGGCTGGTTCTTAAAATGAGAGACTGTGTACGACATTGTCTCAGGCTCGGTCATCACCATATCCCAATACTTTTTGGACGTTACCACCTGAGCTGTAGTGAGCATAAAACCAAACCCTTCCTCTATCGATTCTTTTGTGATGGGGCATTTTGCCTTTAATGCGGGTTTTTTCTTTTTGCCCAGTAGTTTGTCAAGGAATGCCATAGTTAAAAAATTTAAGGTTATCGGGTAATCTATCTCTGTCTTAGATACTCCACTCAAGGTGAATAGTTGCATCGTTAGACGTCCAAAAATAAAAAAATGTTACAAAAGGCCGTTTTTGATGAAATTTCGGCATTTATTAAATGTAAAAAGTTGTCATCGACAATTCGGCAGGCCTAGGATTTCGTCGTCGTTGGCGATTTCGCTAGTGACTTTTCCCTTTGAAACTTCTCGTAATGTATTAAAAAGTCTTCCAATTTTTCTGCGGGTATTTTCTTCCCGATGATTTTCTTCTTGGAATCAAGGACATATAGCGAGGGAGTGGTCGCCGCGTCATAAAGATCCTGATAGGGTCCGACGTATGTTCGCGGACCATTTACCGTGATCCATTTCATGTTCATTTCCTTGATATAATCTCGCATTTTAGCCATTGACGTATCGGCGCTTACAGCATAGACTTCAACATCAAATTTCTTTTTATTGTAAAAGGAAACCAGTACCGGAGTTTCAGTTTTACAATGGCCGCAGTCGGGATCGAAAATGAATAAGACCGTGTATTTGTTCTTGATGTCGTACATGGACCTGGGTTTGAAATTTGCATCCTGCATGACCAGGTTCGGAGCCGTCTTTCCCACAAGACTTTTTCTCAGCCGTTCGGCATGGTCCTGCAGGTTCTTTTTGAGCTTATCGTTCACCCAGAAATTCATTTCACCCGTTGCAAAATATTTGTCGTAGACATTAACATAGATTGCGTCCAGCCCCATGATCTCCGGCTGTTGATACTTGAGGAGGCAGGTAAATACCGCGTATTTATAAGTCTCCTGATTTTTTTTTGCTTTGCTTACAATTTTGTCTATCGCCTTCGTTAACGAGTCGGGTTGTTGAACGAAAAGCTTGTCGAGATATTCATTGATCTTATCGCGGTAGATAGACTTTGGCATCTGCAGGAATGCATCGTCGCCCAGGTCCATGTGATCAAAAAAATGCTCACGATACCATCTTAGCTGAAATGTGCTGTCCAAGGAGCCGTCAGCTTTTTTGGGCGCGTCAGGAACCACTACCGGTTGGTTTGAAAGCAAAATTCTTGCTGTCAATGTTGCCGGGTATTTTTTGATAACTTCGTTCTGGTGAGCGATCACTTTCTCATTCACTTTCGCGTAAGCCTTCCTGGCGTCGGCCTTTTTATCTTCCGACAGTGTGCTATCCTGAATGATCTTTGTGAATGGCTCGGCCTCCAGATAGCGTTCCTTGTTAAAAATCATGTTTTCAAAAAAGAGCTTATTGTCGTCGTCGCCTGTTACGCGCATGTTTTGTATATATTCCTTTCGGTCGGTCGCCATGAAGAATTGCTGATCATGGCCGATCACCAAGTCAAATTGTTTGTTCTTCCCCAGCACCAAAAAGTAGACGCCCTGGCGCAGCGTATTTTTCCCGTCAAAGGTAAATTCACCGGCACTGTTCACCTGCGCAGTATCTTTAATGTACGTGGCTTCGCCATAAAAATGTCCCAGGTACACAATGGTATCTTTCAGGCCATTGACTTTAAAGTCAAGCCGGTATCCTGATTGACCTATCGCCCATGAGCTAATCGATAGAAATGAGAGGAAAAATAATACCCGCATACAGTCTTGGTTTCTAAATAGCAAAATTGAGCAAATTATTCATGTAGTTCAATGACAATTAACAGACCAAAAAGTACATTGGTAGCCGACGGGTTAAAATAGGGTCAAAAGTTTTTTATATAACGTTCGTCTTTCAATCAACAAAGTTCTAAACTTGACCCTTTAAAAATTGATGTGAAATGTCTTTGAGGCTTAAGCATTTAACGAAGATATACGGCTCCCAAAAGGCGGTGAATGATGTTTCCTTCGAGATAGAGACAGGTGAAATTGTCGGCTTCCTGGGCCCGAATGGGGCGGGAAAGTCGACAACAATGAAAATAGCAACGTGCTACGTTCCACCAACTTCAGGCGAGGTACTGGTAGGAGGTTTCAACGTTGTAGATATGCCTATGGAGATCAAAAGGATAACGGGCTACCTGCCGGAACACAATCCTCTGTACCTGGATCTCTACGTGCATGAATATCTGAACTTTGTTGGCAAATTGTACGGGCTGCGCGGCAAGAAACTAAGCGACCGCGTCAAGGAAATCATTGAGCTCTGTGGCCTCGGGCCTGAACAGAATAAAAAAATTGAAGCATTGTCGAAAGGTTACCGCCAGCGTGTAGGCCTGGCGCAAGCACTGATACACGATCCGGAGATCTTAATCCTTGATGAGCCAACATCCGGGCTTGACCCCAATCAGTTGGTGGAGATCCGAAAATTGATCAAAACCATCAGCCAGCAAAAGACCGTAGTTTTTTCAACGCACATCATGCAAGAGGTACAAGCCATCTGCGACCGTGTGATTGTCATCAATAAAGGTATGATCGTCGCCGACGATAAACTCGATAATATTTTGCAGAGACAAGGGAACAGCGCCGTGATTGTCGTGCAGTTCGAAGGGCCGGTAAATCTTGATCAATTAAGAGTTCTCCCTGGGGTCAGTGAAGTGGAGGTCATGGACTCCTTCAAGTACAAAATATTACCGGAAACCAATGCGGACATAAGGCCGGAAATATTCCGCTTTGCCGCAGATAATAACCTTTCGCTTATCGGACTAAAGCAGGAAGAAAATTCACTGGAAAATATTTTTCGCGATTTGACGCAGGCGCAAAATACTCCAGCGAAAGAAAACTAAATTGCAGCTTAATCTTTAACAACAGTTACGTGAACAGAGAAATTTGCAGCCATGTTTTCAGACCCGATCGTACGTTGTACCGCCACCCTCGTATCTTCTAAGATCTATGGTTCAGATTTTTTTTAAAGAATTCAACGGCTTCCTTAATTCACTAATCGCATATATTGTCATCGGTGTTTTTCTAACGGCAATGGGGCTTTTAATGTGGATATTTCCAGAGACGTCGGTACTGGATTATGGCTACGCCGATATGGACACTTTATTCCTGCTGGGACCCTACGTATTTATTTTTCTGGTGCCTGCGATTACCATGAGAACATTCGCGGAAGAAAAAAAATCAGGTACGATTGAGCTGTTGTTAACAAAGCCCCTGAGCGACTGGGATATTATTATGGGAAAATTTCTGGCCAATTTTTTCCTCGTACTGTTTGCATTGGTGCCGACGGTTATATACTATTTTTCTATTTCAAGTTTGGGAAACCCTTCTGGCAATATTGACACGCCGGGCGTAATCGGATCGTATGTAGGCATCGCTTTTTTAGCGGCGGTCTTTTGTGCTATCGGAACCCTTGCTTCCAGCTTAACGCCTAATCAGATCGTTGCTTTTATTTTGGCAGCATTTTTCTGCTTCCTTACTTACCTGGGTTTCGATGCAGTATCGGAACTTGAATTGTGGGCAACGCATTCATTGCTGATCAAGCAGCTCGGTGTGCTGTATCACTATGACGCTATGCGAAAAGGTTTGTTGGATACGCGGGATGTGGTGTATTTCCTGGGTGTAATTTTTTTGATGTTGTCTATCACTAAATTAATTCTCAGCAGCAGACAATGGTAGACTGGAAGAATAAAAGACTCGGAGATATCTTGACGTTTGCCAACGGCTTCGTATTTATCATCCTGATCAACCTCCTGGTCGGCCTGAAATTCTACCGTCTGGATCTCACGGAAGAGAAACGGTTTAGTGTAAAGCCAGAGACGCGGCACATTCTTGAAAACCTGGAAGACGAAATTCATATCGAGGTTTTTTTGGAAGGAAAACTCAACGCAAGTTTTCAGCGCTTTCAGAAAGCGATTTTGGAAACACTGGAGGAATTCCGGATTTATTCGAAGAACAAAATTACGTATTCCGTTTCCGATCCCACCCTGGCAAATAGCGAAAGTGCAAGGAACGAGTTCATGGCCGACCTTGCACGACGGGGAATACAACCCACCAATATTATTGATACGCGCGATGGCAAGCGTGAAGAAAAGATCATTTTCCCTGGTGTGATCGTTTCATATGAGGGTATCGAAAAAGGAGTAATGCTTTTGAAGGGCAATAAAGCAGGGACACCGGAACAGGAAATCAATCAGTCGATTGAGGGAGTCGAGTACGAAATTATCAGTGCCGTTTACAGTCTGATAAATGAGGACCGGAAACAAGTCGGCTTCGTTTCGGGGCATGGTGAACTGGACTCTTTGCAGAGTTTCAGCTTAAGGAACGAGCTGTCGGAGACGTATGATGTCTTCGACACAAAGCTGTCTCCAACAAGCGATCTAAAGCGGTTTGATGTCCTCGTTATTGCCAAGCCGACAAAATCTTTCTCTGAATCGGATAAGTTCTTGCTGGACCAATATATAATGCGGGGAGGAAGAGTCTTGTTCCTTATCGACAAAGTCGATGCTTCTATGGACAGTGCCGCGCGCGAAGATTATTTCGCCAAGCCTAACGACCTTAATCTCGACGATCAATTCTTTAAATATGGTGCGCGCGTCAACCCTGATCTCGTTCAAGACCGGCGATCGGGAATGTACCCCGTTATTACCGGCGAGGTCGGGGGTCGGCCTCGCATGCAGTTGATCGAGTGGCCTTTTTTTCCGCTTATCGGCCAATTTGCAAATCACCCGGTTACGAGAAACCTCGATGCAATCCTCACGCGTTTTTGCAGTAGTATCGACACCGTGAAAGCAAGCGGCGTCAGGAAGATACCGCTCTTGATGAGCTCGCCATACTCAAGAAAAATTTCCACGCCAGTGCATATCAATGTCAATGAGCTTCGGAAAAATCTCCGGGATACCGACTACGCTACACAATTTATTTCCATTGGAATTATCCTGGAAGGCAACTTTACATCACTATACAAAAACCGGTTTCCGCCTGCCGGCCTTGATGCTTCCAAGGTAATTGAAGAAAGTATCCCTACCAAAGTTATAATTGTCGCCGATGGCGATGTTGCGCGCAACGATGTGAACCCACGCAATGGTGAGCCGCAACCGCTGGGGTTCGACCCGATAACGAAAACTACTTATGCAAACAAAGATTTTCTGCTGAATACGGTGGCTTTCCTTGCACAGGAAAACGGGTTGATTCAGGTGCGTAACAAAGAGGTTAAGATCCGACCGCTCGACAAAGTCAAATTAAAGGAGGGACGAATAAAATGGCAGGTGTTGAATGTTGCAGCACCGCTGATCTTGCTTATCTCCTATGGAATCCTCAGATTTTATTTACGGAAGCGAAGGTTCGCAAAATTCTGATATGCAGGAACGAAAAAATAAACGATTGGCAATCCTACTTTTCGCATTGTGCAGTGTAACAGCTGTAGTTTATTACTTAAGCAGGACAGATGGAACCATCGAGGTCGACAAAAATATGTTTAAGAATTTCGACCTGAAAAGTATAAATGAGGTGATTCTCGAATCCGAAAAAGGCAAGGTCGAATTAAAGTTCAATGGTGCCAGGTGGCAGGTCAACAATCAGTTTGACGCAGACCCTGCCATGATCGAAGTGCTGTTTGCAACGCTTCAGCAAGCCGAGCCAAAAAGGCCGCTGGCGGCCACCATTCAGGACTCTGTTTGCCAGCACCTAAGCGAAAAGGGTGTCAAGGTCTCTTTGATGGCGTCCGGCAATGCTGAATCGATATTTTTTGTGGGAGGGAACGAGCAAAAAACGCAGGCCTATTTTTGTACCGGCACCGGGGAAAGGAAATCGTACCTTGTAACGATTCCCGGCTACAGGGTTTATACCGCAGGAATTTTTGAACTGGCTGAGAAGGATTGGAAGAACAAATATGTGTTCGGGTTTAATTGGAGGAATTTTCAAAAGCTGGAAGCAAAATTTCCGAAACGACCCGCCGATAATTTCAGTGTTTCTTTGCGAGACGACTACTTTGCCGTTGACGGTCTGGCAACCGTGGATACGGCTAAATTGAATGATTTCCTTGACGATGTTTCCTTGCTTACTGTGGACGAGTACGTCGACACTCTAAATCTTTCCAGTGCTACAGGCGGAAAATCACCGGTTCTGGTGTTGATGGTAACAGATATTGGCCGGCGGACTTATAGTTTGGAATTGTACGGCCCGGCAGACGGCAGCCAGAACGTACCGGGGTTACTAAATGGTGCCGAATGGGCGTTTTTTGATCCCCGCAAAATTCAAAACGTGTTTAGACCGAAGTCTTTTTTTGGAAAGTAGCGGGTTGCCAAAATCAAGTTTTTGAGTTTTGTTTCGCCCGTTTTATTATTCGGTTTTCTTTATAACTTTACCTCTCTTAAAATGAAACCACTATCTTCCCATGAAGTTTATTGTCAACTCCGCTTACTTGCTTAAGCAACTATCGAACATCAATGGCGTAATTACTACCAATCCGGTAGTCCCCATATTAGAGAATTTCCTTTTTGAACTTGAAAAGGGGGCTTTAACGGTGACAGCTTCTGATCTCCAAACGTCAATGATCACTGAACTGCAGGTGGAATCGAAGGAAAAAGGTAGCATCGCTGTGCCTGCGCGGATTTTGTTGGATACACTTAAAAATTTGCCGGAGCAGCCAGTAACTTTTTCAATTGATGAATCAACGTACAGCATCGAAATAATTTCAGACAACGGACGCTATAAATTGTCGGGAGAGAATGCTACAGATTTCCCAAAAGTACCGTCTGTATCAAACGACTTTACCGCAGAAATTTCCACGGAGGTCTTAGCCCGTGCTATCAATAACACGATCTTTGCCACCAGCAACGACGAGCTGCGCCCGGCCATGACCGGCGTGTATGTAAATCTGGGCGAAAAAAATTCAACTTTTGTTGCAACTGACGGCCATCGTCTGGTGCGTTACAGGAGGGCTGATGTTAAGTCGGAAAATGGAAATTCGATAATCATTCCCCGCAAGGCGCTTAACCTCTTGAAGGCGACATTGCCAACAGAGAATACGGAAGTAAGTCTTAATTTCAACATGTCGAACGCCTATTTTAAGTTCGGAAACATAAGGATGATTTGCCGGCTGATAGATGAACGTTTTCCTGACTATGATAATGTCATCCCGACACAGAACAACATTCAGATGTCGATAGAGCGGACCGACTTACTAGGTGCGTTAAAACGTATTTCTATTTATGCCAATAAAACTACCCATCAGGTAAGGCTGAAAATTACCGGCAGCGAGCTTCAGATCTCTGCAGAGGATCTTGATTTCTCGAATGAGGCAAATGAAAGGCTTTCATGCGAGCACGATGGCGAGGATATCGAGATCGGTTTTAATGCTAAATTCCTCATCGAAATGCTGACGAATATGGACTCTGATAAAATTAAGCTTACCATGTCGGCGCCAAACAAAGCTGGGGTGATCTTGCCAGCGGAAAAAGATTCGAGCGAAGACATTTTGATGCTGGTGATGCCGGTTATGTTAAACCAATACGTTTAGCGTTTTTTTACAGCCTTTTTTGATGTGATTTTTATTGGGATGACGGTATGTCCGAAAGCTTCTGTCCGAAGGATATACGCTCGGCTGAATTTTTCTGCTAGGTTTCGGATCAAACCAACGCCCCGCGCCGGCCCAGCTCGACGACTTCCATGTTTTGAATGGCATTACCATTTACATCAAACCTTATCAACGTTTTCATGGAATGAAAGCCCTGATTTCCGGCCGCGCCGGGATTTACATACAGCATGTTGTTAAACTTGGGGTCGCGTTTAATCCTTAGAATGTGCGAATGGCCGCAGATAAACAGGTTGGGAATATTCGTTTTTAACATTTTTTTAATCCTGGAATTGTAGGTGGGAGGCACACCCCCGATATGGGTAATCCAAACATTGATTTCTTCGCATGTAAAAAAAAGGTCTTCCGGAAATTTCGCCTGTAGCCTTTTATCGTCTATGTTTCCATAAACAGCTTTCAGAGGCTTGAAATTTTCCAATGCTTCCGCAAGAGCCGAGGTACCGATATCACCGGCGTGCCATACTTCATCGCAATCTTTAAAATGTTGGAAAACCTTAGGATCCAGGTACCCATGTGTATCCGAAAGAAGGCCAACCTTTACCATATCCGACTGTTTTTTTAATCTAGAATTTGTAAAATTGTCAAAATCAATGGTTACGGCTGATGTATTAAAGGAATAAAGGGAAATTGTTGCCTAAATCCCTAACGGTTATATATAATGCGAGCACTATTCACCCTCCTCGTTTTTACAAATTCCTTGTTATGCATCGGACAGGACCATGGATTTCCATTCGGTCAAGTTACCTATCGTGAACTGGAAATAAAAAAATATGATCCCGACACGACCGCCGCTGCCGTGATACTAGATGAGTTCGGCGAGGCCTATGTCGACAATAACAATGACCACAATATCATTTTTGAATATCACGTCAAAATAAAAGTTCTGAAACAAGCCGGCGTGTCATACGGCGATTTTGAGATCCCCCTGCGGAAAAATGAAAGCAACAAGGAAAAAATAATAGGAGTGAAGGCGTCATCTTTCAATTTCGAAAATGGCTCCATGCGCGAAACAAAGTTAGACCCCAAGAAAGTATATACGCAAAACCTGTATAAGTATCTGGACATTGCAAAATTCGCTGTTCCAAACGTACAACAGGGAGGCGTGATCGAAATCAGCTACAAGCTGGAATCACCTTTTTTCCGAAACTTCCGCCCCTGGGATTTTCAAGGCGACATCCCTAAAATAAAAAGCGAATACTGGACGCTCATCCCAGCAAACTATAATTATACGATTTCATTGAAAGGCAACCTGCCGCTATCGAAGGATGAAAGCTTGCTCATCAAAAATTGCTTCACGCCAGGGGGGCAGGCGTATGCTGATTGCTCCCGGATGAAATTCGGAATGAAGAATATTCCCGCTTTCATAGAAGAGGATTTTATGACTGCGAAATCAAATTTTCTTTCCGCCGTCAACTTCGAACTCATGGAAGTTAACCGCTTCGACGGAAGAAAGGATAAAATTACAAGAGAATGGAAAGACGTAGATGAAGAATTGAGAGAAAGCTCGGAGTTCGGTGTGCAGATAAAAAGGGGAAAGGATATTGTCGACGCCAAAGTGGAACAGCTCATCGCTGGAGAAACCGACCCGCTGACCAAGGCGCAAAAAATATACGATTTTATTAAGGGATGGTATACCTGGAATGACACCTACGGCTTTTACAGCGAGTTCGGCATCAAAAAAGCATTCGATAACAAAACGGGAAATGTAGGCGACATTAACCTCTCGTTGGTCGCTGCTTTAAAATATGCAGCGCTGGATGCAGAACCAATGCTGCTATCTACCCGAAGGAACGGCCTCGTGACCGACCTTTATCCTGTAATCACCGAATTCAACTATGTTGTCGCGAAATTGAACATCGGCGATAAGGTCTACCTTTTGGATGCTACGGACCCCCATTATCCATTTGGACTTCTCCCGGTAAGATGTTTGAATGGCAAGGGACGCGTAATGAACAGTAAAGATTCTTATTGGTACACCATTAAACCTTCGAACCGGGAAAAAACAGTTTCGTTCTATGACTTAAAACTAGGCGACGATGGTATCATACGCGGTTCGATCCAATATACGTACTCAGGGTATGATGCAGTGTTCCAGCGGAAGCAGATCAATAAGTTCGGCGATGACCGTGAATATGTACATGATCTTGTCAATAAACTTCCGGGCGTCTCGGTAAAGAAATATCAGCTTGACAATCCAGCCGATCTGAAAAAGTCAGTTGTGCTAAAAATGGATGTGGAGATTGAACCCATCAACAAGCTTGACGGTGAAAATTTTCTTTTCAACCCAATGATAAAAAAATCATGGGAGACCAACCCCTTTAAATCCCCTGAACGATTATATCCTGTTGACTTCGGAGTGCCGATCGAACAAATAACAATTTTTAATCTGGAGTACCCTGCTCAGTACCAAGTAGAAGGAGTCCCGGCCAAAATAGGAATGACCATTCCCCAGGGAGGAGGCCAGTTTAATTTTGATTTTCAGAATACCGGCAACAAGCTTGCCATGAACAATTCATTGTTCATATCAAAGCCCGTTTTTGCTTCACAAGAATATCATAGCTTAAAAGAACTATTTAACCATGTGCTTGCTTCACAACAAACCGAATTGATTTTCAGCAAGAAAAAATAAGCGGTGACTTAGGAAGCTTAAAACGATGTGGTGATTCGATTCCTTAAGATGAAACAAGTTTTATTTTTTTTGCTTTTTACTTTTTTATATTCCGGGGCGAGTGGTCAAGGAGGCAATGGCTTTCCATACGGGCAGGTGACTTACCGTGAACTGGACATGAAAGTCTATGAAGCCGATACATCGGCTGTAGCCCTTATGTTAGATGAGTTTGGTGAGGGATATTTTGATAACACAGACCACTACAATCTGATGTTTGAATATCATGCCAAAATCAAAATTCTGAAAAAAGGTGGGGTCTCCTATGGCACCTTTGAAATTCCCTTGCGAAAGTCCGAGCGATATGCCGAAAAAATAGTTTCTATCAAAGCATCCGCTTTCAACATAGAAAATGGTTCCATCCGGGAGACCAAGCTGGATCCAAAAAATGTGTTTACCGAAAACCAATCGAAATATCATGATGCGAAAAAATTTGCAATACCCAACGTTAAAGAGGGAACTGTGATCGAAGTCCGGTATACATTGCAAACACCCTTCTTTTATAAATTTCGAACGTGGGAGTTTCAATCTGAGATCCCTAAACTGCACAGCGAATTCTGGGCGTTGATTCCAGGCAACTACCTGTACAATATTTCCCTGAGAGGATTTTTAAAATTGGACAGGAACGAAAGTGAGCTTGTGAGCTTATGTTTCATGAAAGCTGATTGCTCGCTTTCAAAGTATGGGATGAAAAATATCCCGGCCTTCTATGAAGAAGAGTTTATGACCGCGAAATCCAACTTTCTTTCGTCGATCAATTT
>DASUTP010000267.1:0-7630 GCA_036374515.1 Chryseolinea sp.
GGGCTTAAATAGTGTTCAGCGAACAATTTTCCATTCAGGAGTGATAACCCGTCATAGCCTCCAAGATTGGATATTTTTTGTGTTTCCGGATCCAACAAGAGAGCATATGTCCAAAGGTCAACAAGAACCTTTTTGCTAACAGGATCAAGAGACAAATTCTCAGGCGAATCCTTCATTGTCTCTATGGTAGAGATTGCTGTGCGTGTAGTTATATCATACTCTATGATTTGCGTACGGCCGCTTGCCGGATCAACATGGGTACCAACGATATTGTCTTTCGAATTAAATATAAAGGTATAATTGGGATCGAAGCTAGCCGGCATCGTGCCTTCATAGGCGAATGCGTTGCCATCATACCGGTACACCGCTTTATTATTGCCGATCAGGTACTTACCGGATGTTGAAAGTTTATAGTAAGGAGGATTATTAGGGATCGCGGCAAACTTTTCTTGGCCAGTGTGGCTGTCCATCACACGAAACCCCTTCCAACACGGGAATCCGATCAATCCATTTTCGGCAATGACATAGTTGCCCCCGACATACGTATGTCCCGTCTCCATCAAAAGTGTTTTCTCCAATGTGTAAGGATCGACGTTGTAAAAATTATTGTCGCTCAGGGTAACGAAATAAGAGGAGCTAATTGACGTCTGAAATAGAAATTTTTCTTCCTTTTGATGGATCACGTTCAAATTTTCATCCATCACCACGGTCAGGGTACCATTCCTGCCGTAATAAAGTTTTTCCTGAGCATGATATAGCAATGGTCTCACCGTAGGCAGCTCGTAACGCGTTCCGAGGTAATACTGATGTAAAAAAGTTTGGGACCGGTTTGAATTGTCTGACACCATCGTAACCTTGAAATCGTTCAGTATTGCGAACCGTAGTGGATCAGGCACTAAATAGACGGTATCGGTTATCGGCGATTCAAATTTTATGGGAAACTCTGCTTCGATAATATATTTTTTAGTGCTGAGATAAAAGGGTGTTTTGTGCCAACGAATAGTGGCATTGCCTTTCTCGTCCACGTTGGTGGTAAAGGTCGGTTTCCACCAAAATTCTGTTGGCGTTCCAAAAGTCGTTTGCAGGTGGGTGGTAATATGAACAGCATATTTGACACGCCCTCCTACATAATCATGGTCTGTCCACGATGTTATCGAGGGGTCTGTGATTACGACGTCTTCACAGAGATCCAGAGAGTACGGGTCATTGCTACGAGGGCACTCTTTACGTACGGTGTAAGAAGCAAAATTTCTCTTGTCATATTTATTCCAGTGAATAGTCAGTACACCTCCGGTTGTATCTATTTTGGTTATTTCCGCAACCGGCGCGGGGGTGGAATCGAGGATGACATTTAGTGAGAGGGATACTTCGATAGTTTCTTCATTGAGGCGTGCGGCAAGGCTACCGCTTTCCGATCGGGCGATCAACTTTACATGCATCTTATAAAAGCCTTCTGGATATAGCTTCGGATTGATGACAAAGCTGTTCCCTGAATAGTCAGGGATGTAAACCATCTGACTATTCAGCTTTACTTCCGACCCAGTGAGCATAAGCGGAAAGCCATCGACCTCATATGTGAACGTTGTGATACCATCGATATAAATCGTATCGTTTTCCTCGACACCGAATAGGTTAACGGTAATATTACTTTCTTCTGGACTTGTTATGGGTACATAGTTTTCTCCTTGAGGTTCAAGGCAGGAGAAAACGATAGTGGAAAGGAAGAGTGTTCGAAAAGCTGTTTTCGATAAAGACATACAGTTCAACGATATTTTTTATAACGGTTAACGTACCTAAGAAAGCTTTTTTTTTCGTGACTCACAATCTAATCCGTCCTGGACGTAGTTTTTTGTGCTATTTAATACTTTTTGAAGAACAAAAAGATCAATCTTCAATTTATTCAAACATGTGAGTCATCACAGCAACCATTCCTAGAGCGTTTCAATAAAGTTTCGGAAGAGGTGTGCTTGATGCATCACGACACAATTCTGCCGCATTTGTTGGTGTTCTTCACCAACAAACCTGCTCGCTTGGATTTTCAAGTTTTGAATTAGAATCCATACATATAAACCGCGCCACGGTCGACGTGCTGATTTTATGAAAAGTCAGTCATAGCGTGTTCTTCCTCCAAACAGACGGGTGACGTTGGCAGTGCTTGACGGGTGTAGGCTTGTTGGTGAAGAACACCAACAAGGGCGATAGGCGACGCAGGAAGAGCTGGTCCGGAAGGAACGGGAGATGCACGAACGGCTTTTGGTCAAGACGTACTAAATCTCCGCCTTTGTTGGTGTTCTTCACCAACAAACCTGGTCGCTTGTATTTTCAAGTTTTGAATTGGAACGCATACATATACCGCGTTACCGTCGCCGTGCTGATTTTTATCAAAGGTCAGTCATCGGGTCTGCTTCCCCCAAACAGACGGGTGACGTTGGCAGTGCTTGACGTGTGTAGGCTTGTTGGTGAAGAACACCAACAAGGGCGATAGGCGACGCAGGAAGAACTGGCCGGGGAGGAATGGGAGATGCACGAACGGCTTTTGATCAAGACGCACTAAACTGAACATTGTAAGCGGGTGAATTTCCGCGGGCAATGCCAAGATACGCCCTATGCTTCCAACGATACCGTCGGACGCGTTGTAGTGAAGATTTGATCCAGTATCATTCAAACGGCTTCCGCTCTGCCAGGTAGACGTATTTGTTCGCTTTATGCCATACGTCCCTTATTGTAGAAGCGAGATCACATCCTGGATGTTTACAATTTTATTATTATAATAAAAGGTGATGTAGGCATCCTTTGTACCACGCTCAATTACCTTTTTCTTTACCGCTTCCGCTTCGTTCATGGTAGAATATCCTCCTAGGAAATAGTAGGTGCGTCCGCCCATGTTTTGAACCTCCACACTGCCAAGGTCCTTAAGATCGTCAAAAGTCAATGAAGAATTAAACCGGTATACGCCTAACGCTATCTTAAGATTAAGATTAACAACTTTATTATCGCCATACAGGGCCAGGACATCCTGTTAAGACAGGGATTTATTGACGTGAGAAGTGCTATCGTTTTGTGTTGACGCGAGCTTAGGGTCAGCAAATTGAGTTGTGCCGCGCAACACAAATTCCGCCCGCCGGTTTTTTTGATGTTCCTCTTCGGTACATTCACGTGTGAGACATGGTACTTCAGGAAGTGTTTCACCCATTGCCTCTTGCGTAATTCTGTCCCTCGCTATGCCACTTTTTACCAAAAATGAGGCTACGGCTTTTGCGCGGCGTTTTGAGAGTGTCAGGTTGTAAATGTCCTGACCGCGGTCATCGGCGTGAGCACTAATTACCAACTGGAGGTCCGGGAAATTTGTCAGGACGTAATTTACTTTCTCCAGCTCCAATTTAGCGTTGGCATCGAGCTCAGATTTATTGAATTCGAAATAAATGTTTTGCAGACTGATGATATCCCCTTCAGTCAATTTTAGCTGTCCCAAAATTTCTTTCTCAGATGAAATGTTAGAAAGCTTCCCCGGTCCCAAGAGCGTTGTTGAATCACCTTTTTGAAGGTAAAGCTGGTTCTCGCGCTCTATGACTTCGCCGAATGAATTATTGTCGTTTAGATAAACCTTTGGTCTGCGTTCGTCCGTTTGAAACACAATTAAATTCTTATTGAAAGGTGAGGAGCTCGTTGGGCTGCCACTTTCTCGACCCTTGTCTGGTCCACCAGCTGGGATTATGATCGTCAACTTTTCAAAAAGGCCAGCGTCTTCCAAAACGGTATGAATATGTGTTGTAGTTTTTCCTTCGCGCTCGACCGTTACGTCATACTGCTTCCCTTTTTCACCGGCAAAGGTTAGCATTCCCCGAATGAATTTCGTGTTGATTTCTTTTTGACTTGATTTTTCCCTGACCGATACCTCAGCAACTTCAATTTCCTTTCCGTGACTGTCGAACAGTTGGGTGATGACAGGAACTGTCTTCTTATCTTCAGCGCTGGCTTCAATGATATGGATGTCGTCCGGACTGTCTTTTCCTTTTTCTGCCGTCCCAGCCAGCATTCCGACATAGCCGTCCTTGCTTCCAACGATCATGTAGGTACTTCCATCGCTTACTGCTAATGAAGCGAGTCCGTCCTTATTTGCCTTAAATTCCTGGTCATCCTCACTGAAAGTTATCACGACAATCTTTGCATCTGCAAGCGGAGAATGGTCGTTCGCTTTGACAATCTGCACATTCATCCTGTAATCGGATTCCGCATGACGTGGCTTTTCCATAAGGAGATCCAATTGCATTATTCCATCAGTTTTCGAATCATTCACTGACATATTGCGTATAATGGTCCCGTAATTTTCGTCCTTGACGGTGATCGTATATTCTTCACCAGACTCACCCATAAAATGAAGGAGACCTGCATTGGTTTGCGTTGGAACCGTTTCTCCCGAGGAACGTTTTGATACAGTAGTATTGGCCGTCGAAATCAAATTTCCGTTTGCGTCTACCACTTTTGCCACTACAGCATTCTGCGCCGTTATCTCGCTAAACGCCGGAACGGGATTGACTACATACTCTTTTGTCGATTCCTTCCCCGCGGTTCCGGTAAAATTACCCACCAAATCACCTTTTCGTGCAATCACCATGTAGGCGGATCCTTCTTCCAGGGAATATTCGGCAAAACCGTTAATGTCGGTGACCAGTTCATGATCACCGGCTGATGAACTGATGATCGTAACCGTAGCGCCGGAAATATTTGACTTGTCTGAATCTTTGAATACACGAAGGGCGAACGGCAGGTGAGTTGTTTCCTGGTTTCGTTTCAGGACAACAGAAATTTTTTCCACCTGCTCAGTTTCTTCTGTTATTGTAATCTCCTCCCCAAACGGATCGAAGTCATTGTGATCGACCGCAATGGTATATGATTTTCCTATCTCCCCTTTAAAATAGAGTAAGCCCTGGCTTATTTTTGCTGGGATGCTATCACCAGTATGCTTGTCTCTAACCGCGATGACCGGATCTTGGACGATGTCACCATTTTCATCCGTTACAAGAGCCATTAAGAATTTGGTTTGCAGCGTATCCTGATCGCCAAAGGCGGGCACTGGATGGATAATGGCTGTTTTGTCCTGTCCTTTTTCTGCCACTCCTGAAAGCATTCCTGAGTGATCCGAATTTGAACCAATGAGTAGAAAGGTTGTTCCGTAAGGCAGGGTGAAATCAACACGACCGTCAACATCAGCAGTTAGCTGAAGGTTAGATTGGGAGAATGTTATAATTTCCACGTTCGCGTTCGATAAAGGCTGATCATTAGCGGCATTAAAAATACGGGCCGCCATTGTCAGTGGTTTCGCCGCATCTTCCAGGGTCATCGTCCATGTTTTTGGCAGGCGGCTGGTTGGTTCAACGTGAATTATTTGAACTGTGGTATCGCCGTTCTCATTTTCAATTTCAATACGATACCTGTGATTTTTTTCCCCGGTGAAATTTATCACGTCACTATTCTGGAGCCGGCCAATTTCTTTTTTGGTGGTCTCATCGCGAACCGTAATATTCTTTGCCTTAATGGCAACTCCGTTCTTATCATTTATAATGCCGACGCATGGTATCGTAGTGGTATCGCTGAAGGCGGGTACTTGTTGGGTAACTGCGGGATCGGTAATGCTACCAACGGTTCCCATGTGCATTCCGACCTTTTCTTGCTTGCTGACAACTATGATGTAAGCGGTGCTTTCCGGCAATGTGAAACTAAAATTTCCAAGGCTGTCGGCGGTAAGGGCAAGGTCCTCCGCTGTCGCGCTGATCACCTGAACACTTGCTCCGTCCAGGGGAACGCGCGTTGCTCCGTCAAAAGTGTGGGCCATTACGGGGATTCTGGCGATAGTTTTCTCAAAAGAAAACAAGTCGTCGTTTCCATTACGGGACGACGATAGATACCCTGTCCGTTGATCTTTTGAAACGATAAATGAAAAGTCATCTTTTGATGAGTTGATAGGGGACCCTAAGTTTTCTGGAGGAGCAAAGCCGTTGATCGTCCGCTCAGCACTATAAATATCGAGACCTCCAAGTCCGCCGTGTCCCCTGGAGGCAAAGTACAATGTAGTGCCCTCCATGAACGGGAATACCTCGTTGTCGGAGGAATTAATCGTAGGCCCCAGGTTGAAGGGTTCTGTCCAGGTTCCATTCACGCGCATGCTTCTGTAAATATCAGTTCCGCCGTAGCCACCAGGCTTATCTGATACAAAATAGAGCGTGGTACCATCTTCTGAAATGTGGGGATGCAGGAAAGAGTAAGGCGCTTCATCAAATGGGAGCGGTTCAACTTGCCAGGAGTCACTGGCCGGAATGTACTTCGCATCCAGCAGCGCCATATGCCATACATCCCGGCCCTGCGCATTCCTAATGGTTCCCTTCTGGTTCCTGTTTACAATCATACTGTTGAAGTTATTGTAAAAGACTGCCGGGCCATCGTGGTATTTTGTGTTCAGATCATGTTCAAAGAAGGATGGCTGCTGAAATTTGTTGTCAATTATTTTACTGCGCAACAGATTAAGAAAGTGACTATTATCCCAATGGTATTTTGGCTTAACTGCATTTTCCGGAGTAGCGGAAGCATAAACAATTCCATCTTTATAATACGCTGGGGCAAATTCTGCCACCGAAGTATTGATCGACAGACTTCTGACGTTATACCTTGACGAATCGCGATAATATTTTTCAAAATTTAACAGGTCGTCTAAAAACTCCCGTTCCTTCCGCGCATACCGGTCTTTTTCAATAAGCTCTTGGAGAACGGCTTCCGCTGCGCTGCGTTGTTCACCCATTGCCAGCACTTGCGCATACTGATAAATATCGTCGTTGCTGAATACGGCCCGGTTATTTTTGGCCGCGCCATACCATTGCGCGGACTTATCTGTTTCATTTAGTTTGCCAAAACTTCTTGCAAGCTTTATCATGATGGCGCCAGCATCTGGCGCATTTTTCAAAGCCTTTTCATAATATTTTGCGGCATGCAGAAAATGGTGCCGGGCGTAAAGTGAGTCGCCAAGTTTGTTATAGGAATTGCTGCTGTGCTGGCACATCGCACTCGTAAAAAGCAAAGCAGAAAAGCCGAGAATTAAGGACGAACGTTTCATACTAAAAATATCTAGGCGAAACCACCATATTTTTATGCTTCGCGATCCGGTAGTTTACCATGAATTCATGGGTTCCCGACTGGTAGGCTGCGAGCTTACTAACGGGGTAACCATACGAATAACCCATGGTAAGCCGTTTGTTTATGTTGTACTCAAACAAAAGGTCCACTGCGTCTTTCATACGGTACGAAATACCAACCCACAGAATTTCATGAACCAAAAGATTTGCGTTTAAGTCGTATTGAAAAGGTCCTCCTTCAACCCAGCGAAACAAAACATTAGGTTTAAGCTTCAGGTGAGGGTTTAAGTCGAACACATGACCAGCGGAAAGAAAATAATGTCGCTTTTGGGTCGCTTTGAAAGCTGGGTCGAGGATATTCCAGCGATTGTTGACGAGCGTGGGAATCGACAATCCGATATACGATTTCTTGTCATAGTAGTATACGCCTACGCCAAAATTTGGAAACGCGCGACTGACACTTCCGGCAAAAGCGGGGTCCTGGAGATTATCCTGGGTATCAATTT
>DASUTP010000268.1:0-2923 GCA_036374515.1 Chryseolinea sp.
GAAGAATCCCATACAATGTTTGGCCATCTTTCGAAGTTTGGAATGGGTTCCGACATCGCCGATATAAACAACGACGGTTTCCAGGATATCCTGGTATTGGATATGCTGCCAGAGGACAACCGGCGTCAAAAATTATTGAAAGGACCAGACGAATATGATCGCTACACGGTCGCCGTTGACAGCGGATACCATCACCAGTATATGCGCAATACGCTTCAACTCAACCGTGGCTTTGCCGACGACACCCTGCCCAGATTTAGCGAGATCGGACAACTGGCGGGAATTTCTAATACGGACTGGAGCTGGACTCCTTTTTTCGTTGACCTCGATAACGATGGACTAAAAGATATCTTTATTTCAAACGGGTACCTTCGTGATTTCACCAATCTTGATTTCATGAAATATACGAGCACCGTTTATAATGAAGCCAAGGTGGCAAATAAGCAGGTCGATTATCTAAACATCATTCAACAATTACCAACTACGCGCATAAAAAACTACATGTTTAAAAACGTGGACGGGCTTCGTTTTGAAAACGTGACCGATACATGGGGACTGACCCGCGAATCAGTTTCCAACGGCGCCGCATACGCGGATCTGGATAACGATGGCGACTACGACCTGGTGACAAATAATCTTAATGATGATGTTACGATATTAAAAAACAATGAAAATGCAATCCAAAAAAATAACTATTTAAAAGTCAAGCTTAAGGGAGCGGGCCTTAACACGCACGGGATAGGCGCAAAAATCAGAATGGTTACAGACTCCTCAACAATATTTCAGGAAGTATTCTTTACGCGCGGTTATGCATCCAGCGTAGAACCTGTACTGCTCGTGGGTATCGGAAAATCCACTACCATAAAAGAGTTGCGGGTGCTTTGGCCGGAAGGGTCGGAGTCTACCTTGACCAATGTAAAGCCAAACCAATTGATAGAAATCGGACAAAGCAGCGCTCAATCTGAGAATATCGTATGGAGCGCTGCACCGAATAAAATTCTTTTGCAGGATGTGACAAAAGAATCGGGCTTAAATTTCAGCCATAAAGAAAATAAATTCATCGACTTCAAAATGCAACGGTTGCTCTACTACCAGCTTTCCAGATTAGGAGGAAAGTTGGCAACAGGGGACGTGAATAAAGATGGGGACGACGATATATTCCTGGGTGGTGCCGCCGGTCAGCCGGGACAACTTTTTTTGGGGCAGGATGACGCTACATTCATACAGGCGGCGGAACAGCCTTGGGCATTGGATTCGCTGAGCGAAGATATGAACGCATTGTTTTTCGACGCGGATTCGGACGGTGACGAGGACCTTTACGTCGTGAGCGGAGGCAGCGAATTCATACCAGGGGCTCCGATGTATCAGGATCGATTGTATATCAATAATGGGAAGGGCTCTTTTAGCAAAACAACAACCGGTTTGCCGGAGGAAACGACAAGCGGAAGTTGTGTTGCCGCGGCGGATTTTGATAAGGATGGCGACCTTGATCTGTTCGTCGGGGGAAGGCATTCCCCTGCAAGCTACTCCGTTATCCCCCGTAGTTTTGTTTTTCAAAATAATTCCGAAAAGTCCTCCATCAAGTTCGTTGATGCCACGACGCAGGTAAACTCAGACCTGTCCAATATTGGTATGGTCACCGCCGCGCTGTGGACGGATTTTAACAATGATGCATGGCCCGATCTGATTGTTGTTGGCGAGTGGATGCCCATCCGGATCTTTGAAAACAAAAAAGGAAAGTTGGTTTTGCGGAGCGACCTTGTTAATGAACAGGAGAATAGTGGATGGTGGTGCAGTATATCGTCCGCTGATATCGACGGCGATGGTGATATGGATTATTTCCTGGGAAATGCAGGCACAAATCTGCAGTTCAAGCCCTCAAAGGACGAACCGGTTGAATTGACAGCCGGTGACTATAACAACGATGGCGTTCTTGACCCAATTGTAACATACTATGTTAAGGGTAAAACCTATCCACTGGCTAGCCGGGATGAGTTATTGGAACAAATGACCTCCCTGCGGAAAAAATTTATCAAGTATGAGGACTATGCTAACGCGACCATCCATGACATTGCTACAGAAGAACAATTAAAAAAATCATATCGCTTCAACGCAACGACGCTTCGATCGTGCTGGCTGGAAAATCTAGACGGTAAAAGTTTTGCACTGAAATATCTTCCTGAGGCGGCACAATTTTCAAGTGTGAATGGCTTTGTGATGGAGGATTTCGATAAGAATGGAAAGAACGATTTGTTGGCTGTAGGAAATTTTTTCCCTTTCAAATCGCAATTGGGAAGAAGCGATGCATCAACCGGATTGATAATGAATTACGTGAATGGCGATTTTCAGCAAAGCGACATGACATCCAATGTTTGGCTGACCGGCGATATCCGGGACGTAGCATTGCTGCGGTTTAAAAACGGCAAAAGGAGAATTGTCGTATCAAGAAATAATGATTCTGCTGGCGTTTTCTCTTTAGATTGAAAACAGCGAAAAGAAAAAAAATTCACTCGGCATTATTTCGACAGAACAGGATGCAATTTATGACACAAAATGCGACTTTAGATGTACTATTGTAGTCATACGCAAGGAGGAGAGTAACACGTAGCATCGGCAAATAATATCTGATGAAGAAAATATAACTTGAACACATCGAACCCCAACGATTTAAATAAAATGAAACATACGAACCAGTCGTCCAGTCGCCGGAGTGCTTTAAAGAAAATCGCCGGTACCGCCGCCGTAACTATAGCAGGCGCTTCATTATCGCACCGTATCAACGCCGCAGAATCTGTGCTTGAAGAAAAGTTAAAAGGCAGGGTAAACCATTCCGTTTGCCGGTGGTGTTACAACGACATTTCGTTGGAAGATCTCTGCAAAGCAGCGAACCAGATCGGGTTGACATCCATCGAACTTACCGGCC
>DASUTP010000269.1:0-12240 GCA_036374515.1 Chryseolinea sp.
GGCCGGCCGGTTTGTTTCGCAATTTCCGGCAAGCTCATTCAATATGCCTTTAAACTCCCACGGTCCGTTAATACTCCTGCTCATAGCGTATCCCACTTTTTCTGGAAAGCCATAGCCGTACGAGAGGTAATACCACCCGTTTCGTTTATGCACGTTCGCGCCCTCCATAAAGTCAGGTATATCCACGGTCGTGATATCACTGTCCAACGCAATCATGTTATCCTTCAATCTTGCCTGATAACAGACTTTCTTTCCCCAAAAAATATGCGCAGACCCATCGTCGTCCACCAATACCGTGGGATCGAAATTGTCGCTGCCTGGAATCAGGTCGGCGCGGGTTGTGATCAGCGGCGAGCCGATAGCATCTTTGAAGGGCCCTGTAGGTTTTTCCGAGACCGCTACGCCGATAGCTTTTGAAGAACCGTGTGCTGGTGTGAGCGCCACGAACCAATAAAATTTTCCGTTCTTTTCCACCACTTTTGATGCATATGCATTGCTCTTTCCCCAAACGAAATCCGTTGGTCGCAACAATGCTGAATGGTCCTGCCAGGTCACTAAATCGCGGGATGAAAAACAAAGCCATTCTTTCATTACATATTGATATGTACCTGGGTTTGCCTCGTCGCGGCCGGTATAAAGGTACACCGTATCATCATGAACGATCACTGTCGGGTCGGCCGTATATTTATGTTTTATGATTGGATTACCCCCGCTTGCAGCCAGAATTTCCATAGTTCAAAATTAAGTTTCCATCTTTGCATTGTCGGATCAACAACCTGCTGATTGAATAGTTTATGCCAAGGATGCACGCGCAGCAACAAATGTGACCAATTCTTTATCTTCACGTTCAATGACAAACGTTATGAAAAAAATACTCCTGGCCATGGCGATTGGATTATTCGGTTGCCAGACTCAAAATTCCACCTCTTTAAGCCCAGCCAAAGAAATGAAAGACCCCGACGGCACGCACACCAGCCAGAATTCCCTTGATTGGGAGGGAAGCTATCGCGGCGTTCTTCCATGCCCCGACTGCACGGGAATTCAAAGCACCATCACATTGAAAAAGGATGGGACATTCGTGTTAAAGACGAAATACCTGGGTAAATCCGACAGCGTTTTTGAGTCTGCTGGAAAATTCTCCTGGGATGATAAGGGGAATATCGTTACGTTAACACCAGCGCTCAAAGGTTCACCGACTCAATACTTCGTAGGGGAAGATTACTTAAATCAACTTGATGCAAAGGGCGCCAAGGCCAGCGGCGCGCAGGCCAACCGATATCTTCTTACCAAATCAAATTATGAAATCCTGGAAAAATATTGGAAACTGATCGAACTGAACGGCAGAGCAATTGCGATTGACAGCACATTCTTTAAAGAGCCCCACATCATTTTTAAGGAAAGTAATAGTCGTGTAGTGGGAAATGGTGGATGCAATAATATTTCAGGAGAATATCAAATTGAAAACATGAACCGGATTTCCTTTTCAAAGATGATATCAACCAAGATGGCGTGCCCGCGAATGGAATTGGAAGGTGAGTTCTTAGAAATGTTGCAAAAGGTGGACAACTTCAATGTTGCTGGCGATATGCTGATACTCAATAAAGCTCGCATGGCACCGCTGGCGAGGTTCAAGGTAGTTTATCTTAAGTAAAGGGCGGGAAACTTAGCACTGTGAGAGAATCCCACGGAACTAAAACAAGATCAGCATCATAACAAAGCTGGTTGTAAAACCCAGAACACCACCTATCATTACCTCGCGCGGCGTATGGGAATTCAGTTGTAACCTCGCCGACATCACGAGTCCAGCCAGTACAATCACTGCAATGGTAGGGTAGAACAGCGCACCGTCTTCAGAAATTTTATTGAGTGGCAACAGTATCCCAATCATTCCGCACATTCCCATGCTGTGAACACTGACCTTGTAAAAAAACGTGACTATCGCTGCAACTAGAACCAGGCCATCGATGATCACCAGGAACTTCAAAAGGTTGTCGTTGAAATCGATGCGTGTGCGTGTATAAAACAAATACGTCACAACGATATATAATATCGCAATAAACGCGAAGGGCAAGATGCGTTCCTGCCTGTCTTTCATTGCCAGCGTTCTTATTGAGCCGAACGTTTTAAAGATGCCTACATTCAGCGCCGGAAATAAAAAAGTAACGCAGAAGATGAGAAAAATGAAATTGAGATATCCCTCTTCCTTGAGCGGATCAAGTGCAATTGGCAAGACAAAAGCCAACAGACCGAAGAGGTAGGTGGCTAGAAGCAATGGATGAAAAACGATTGAAATAATGCGTGCCAGAAGTGTCACCGCTTACATCTCCTTTCTTAATCTGGCCACTGGGATATTGAGTTGCTCGCGGTATTTAGCAACGGTCCGCCGGGCGATATTATAGCCTTTGTCATTCAGTATCTTTTCCAACTTGTCATCTGAAAACGGTTTGTCTTTATCTTCGCTTTCGATAATGTCTTTTATAATTTGCTTTACTTCGCGGCTGCTGACCTCTTCACCCGAGTCGGTCGAAATACCTTCCGAGAAAAAATATTTCAAGGGGTAGATTCCGAAATCCGTTTGGATTGCCTTGCTGCTGGCTACACGAGACACTGTCGAGATATCCATATTGATCATCGTGGCGATGTCTTTCAGGATCATCGGCTTAAGCTTCGTTTCATCGCCCTCCAGGAAAAAGTCATATTGAAAATCGATTATCGCCTTCATTGTTCGAAGCAAGGTGTGCTGACGTTGCTTGATGGCATCGATGAACCATTTGGCTGCATCAAGTTTTTGCTTTACGAATGTTACAGCTTCCTTCAGCTTTTTGTCTTTTTTATTGCTCTTGTCGTAAGCTTTGAACATGTCCGTGTAAGAGCGGCTGATACGCAACTCAGGAGCATTCCGGCTATTCAGGGCCAGCTCCAGTTTTCCATTATTATTGGTAAGAATATAATCAGGGATGATATACTGATTCTTGGTTGCATTCTGCCCCCCGCCTCCACCTGGCTTTGGATTCAATTTGATAATCACCTCCATAGCATCTCGGACGAAATTTTCGTCCTCGGTGTCGAGTTTCTTTTGAATTTTCTGATAGTGTTTTTTTGTAAACTCCTCAAAACATTCCGAAATAATTTTCTTGGCGACAGCAACGTCGATATCATGACCGTTGTCCATCCTGTCAAGCTGCAGATACAGGCACTCCTGCAAATTCCGGGCGGCGATGCCTGGCGGGTCGAAGGTCTGAATCTTTTTGAGAACCGCTTCAACTTCTTCCGCGGTAGTTTCAATACCCTGTGAAAACGCCATATCATTTACGATAGCTTCCAGATCGCGCCGGATGTATCCGTCGCTTTCGATGCTGCCGATTAGTTGTTTGCCTATGGCCACTTCCCTTTCGTCGAGGCCCAAGAAGTCAAGTTGATTCATAAGCTGCTCATGCAGCGAGGAACTCATAGGGATAGGCATTTCACGGTTATCGTCGTCTTCATCGCCGTCGCCCTGCATCTTATAACCGCTGTAGTCGTCGTCCCGCAGGTAGTCCTTGATATCAACATCATCCTCACTGGTACTGGTCTGTTCCTGAAATTCCTCCGATTCGGTTTCCGCAGGGGATTCTTCGGTTTTTTCCTGCTCCTCTCCCTCTTCGAGCGCCGGATTTATCTCGAGTTCTTCCTCAATTCGACCCTCTAGCTCGGCTGTGGGGACCTGCAACAGCTTAATAAACTGGATCTGTTGCGGAGATAACTTCTGTTGGAGTGATTGGCTTAGCCCAAGCTTTTGCATGTATCGAAATCTTTATAAATCAATTAGTAAGTTACAAAGTTAAAAAAATAGTCCAGAGGTTCATGGTCAGTCATCTGGCCTAAAAACATTTCATTGGGCTATATATCGCCCAGTTCTAAGAACCATTAACTATGGATGAAGTTATGAAAATCACCAAGTTTTTTCGTTTTTTGCGAACCCTTAGCAAGGGGGAACGACCAGGAAGACTAACGATTTTACGGAAATGAAGCGAACAAAAATTAGGGATTTGCTTGTATCAACGCCCGCTAACCAGGTAGTGAAAGTTAATGGATGGGTACGAACGTTTCGCAATAATCAGTTCATCTCCATAAACGATGGCTCGACAATTCAAAATCTGCAAGCGGTTGTTGAACTTAATAGCCAGGATGAAACGCTGCTAAAGCGGCTGACCCCGGGCGCCTGCCTGTCGATTGTTGGCGAGCTGGTGGCTTCACTGGGGAAGGGACAGGCCGTGGAAGTGAAGGTCAAGGAACTGGAAATTCTTGGAGATTGTGATGCTGAAAAATATCCATTCCAATTGAAAAACCGGCCAAGCCTGGAATATCTCCGTGAAGTGGCACACCTTCGGTCACGAACAAATACCTTTGGCGCGGTAATGCGTGTGCGTCACGCTATGGCTTTCGCCATACATAACTTTTTCAACGAAAGAGGTTTTTTTTATATCCATACTCCGGTGATTACCGGATCGGATGCAGAAGGTGCTGGTGCCATGTTTCGCGTAACAACATTGGATGCAAATAATCCACCAAAAGACGAACAGGGCAACATCAATTTTAAGGAAGATTTTTTCGGACGAGAAACTAACCTTACGGTTTCCGGCCAGCTGGAAGGTGAAACGTACGCCCTTGCCTTGAGCGAGATCTACACCTTTGGTCCTACCTTCCGCGCGGAGAACTCAAATACCACCCGGCATCTTGCCGAGTTTTGGATGATCGAGCCGGAGATGGCGTTTTACGATATTAAGGATAACATGCAGTTGGCTCAGGACTTTTTACAGTACCTGGTACGTTACGCATTGAAGAATTGCGCCGAGGATCTGGAGTTTCTGAATAAACGTGCGCAGGAAGAAGAGGATGCCAAACCCAAGGAACAACGTAGCGAACTTGGTTTGATCGACAGGCTGAAATTTGTTTCTGAAAACGATTTTCAACAACTGTCCTATACGGAAGCGATCGACATCTTGAAAAATTCCAATCCGAACAAGAAGAAGAAATTTCAGTATTTGATTGAAGAATGGGGTGTGGATCTGCAGTCCGAGCACGAACGTTTTCTGGTCGAAAAACATTTTAAGAAGCCCGTCATTCTCTACAATTATCCGGCGGCCATCAAAGCATTTTACATGCGGCAAAATGAAGATGGAAAAACGGTCGCTGCAATGGATGTGCTTTTCCCCGGCATCGGAGAGATCATTGGTGGGTCACAACGCGAGGAACGGTATGATAAGATTTTAAATCGCATTCATGAGTTAAAACTTCCTGAAAAAGATCTTTGGTGGTATCTCGAACTGCGTAAGTTTGGTTCGGCGCCACACAGCGGATTCGGCCTTGGATTTGAAAGATTAATTCAGTTTGTTACAGGAATGACGAATATCCGCGATGTTATCCCATTCCCCCGCTATCCGGGGAGCGCCGAATTCTAGTTTCAGGAATTCGGGTTCTCGCAACTTAAAGCAGGAATTTTATAACGCTGACCGTACGATTTTGGATCGCCAATCTTTAACCGCTTCTCTTAAAAAGTATACTACGGATTTCGCCGAAGAAAATTTATTTGTCCGGCAGTTTCTTCAATTGCTGAATCACGCTGACGCATTTCAACGAAATCACTTGCCGGGCCATATCACCGGTTCTTCCTGGATTCTCGACCAATCGCGGCAAGACGTCTTACTAGTTCATCACGGTACGTTAAACAAATGGTTACAACCAGGGGGCCATGCAGACGGCGAAGAAAACGTGTTGAACGTTGCTTTGCGTGAGGCGCAGGAAGAAACAGGCTTAAGGGATTTCCGACTATTGCAAAATGGAATTTTTGACCTTGACATTCACCCCATCCCGGCGCGTTCCGGATTCCCTGAGCACCTGCATTTCGATATCCGTTTTCTGCTTGCAGCCGATCGAAGCCAGCAAATAGTCGTATCGGACGAATCACATGACGTGGCCTGGTTTCCACTCAGGAAGCTGACAACTTTAAACAACCCTTCCCTTACCCGGATGGCTAGTAAAGTCGGCTGGTAATTTACTTTGAACTGAACAGCAGCAAGCCAAAAGCAATGACCACAAACCAAAACTTGTAGCCGGAAATCGACGGTATGATGACCCATCCTATTTGCATAACGACTGCGAGTAGAACGAGGATTACAGCCAGTACTTTGAGAATTGATCGTGTTCTGTTGCTCATAGGTTTCAAGTTCGTTGTTTTGCCTAGGGTATGTACACCGTGGTTACGCAGGCACAATATTACCCGTTATCTCTTATTATCCTTTAAGTGGAAAAAAGGTAACTCCAGCAGCTCAATACCATTCGTCAATGCCGGCTGCAGGCTTCCAATCAGAACTGCTTTCAAAATATTGCCATAGCAGTTTTGAAACGTTGCGGATTAAAACATCTCCCTC
This sequence comes from Chryseolinea sp., assembly GCA_036374515.1. GTDB lineage: Bacteria > Bacteroidota > Bacteroidia > Cytophagales > Cyclobacteriaceae > Chryseolinea. The sequence continues at coordinate 6,411 of DASUTP010000269.1, forward strand.
GTTCTTATTGCTCCACTGCTGGTCTTTCTGATTTTTAGTGATAACGCAAAATACATAGTCGCCATGGGGAGCATTTACCAATACAACTTCGGATTTAGACTCGTCCAGCGAACCGGTTTTCGAGGCGACCTGAACGTACGGTGGTATTTGCGATAGCGCTCGGCTATCCCAATAGATCCTGATCAGATTTCGATAAATCCGTTCGCTCGCTCTGGCACTAACCACTTTCCCTTTGTGGATACTGACCAGCAATTCAGCCATTTCTTTCGGTGTGGTCTGACCCCACCCGAAGCGCGTTCGATTTGTTTCCCTTCCCGGTGTCCTGGAATTAACCCGGGTAACTTGATACCCATTATTTTCCAGCCACGAGTTTATAGCTGTACCGGTTCCCGCCAGATGTTGAGACCATAAACTTGCAGTATTATCGCTTGTCGTGATCATCAGCATCAACACCTTTGCAAGGTGAATTTTTTCCCCATCCTTGAACGATCCGAGAATATCTTCACCCTCATACAGCAATGAGTCTCGGTAGGTAAGAAGTGTATCGTACTTCAGTAAACCCTTTTCAATTTTATCGAAGACGCCGATGGTAATGGGAACTTTAATCATGCTGGCCGTGGGGAAGATCGTGTCGGCATTGATGGTCACAATTTTTCCGGACTTAAGATGCCGGACGTACACTCCAACTTCACCCCGGAATCCGTGGACGAGTGCTTGCAATTTTTCAGTCAGCTCCCTATCATGGCGCTGTGCGCACAAGGGAATCTGAAGAACGATGAATAGAAAAACTAACGACGCTCGCATGGGAAAATATCTCCTGCAACTTAAGCGCTTTACACGTAGCTGGCAAATAAATTCTAGCTTTGCACCTATGGCCGAATCTGGAACTGATATCATAAAGGCAGCGGCTCTGCTTAAGGCAGGAGAGTTGGTTGCTATTCCAACGGAAACGGTCTATGGATTGGCGGGAAATGCACTGAACCTTTCCAGCGTAACAAAGATTTTCCAAGTAAAAGGCCGGCCACAGTTCGACCCTCTCATTGTGCATGTGCCCGATTTTCTTGCCGTCGGTGACTATGCAACAAATATTCCGGAACAGGCAAAAGTATTGGCAAAACATTTTTGGCCCGGGCCGCTTACGTTGCTGCTGCCAAAGAAAGATGTCATTCCCGACTTAGTTACGTCAGGGTTGGATTCAGTGGGATTGCGGTGTCCTGACCATCCATTGACCAACCAACTTTTACGGAATCTTCCGTTTCCCGTTGCCGCACCGAGTGCTAATCCATTTGGGTATGTGAGCCCCACCCGTCCCGAACATGTCGAAGAACAGCTTGGCAATAAAATTGCGTATATCCTGGACGGTGGCCCCTGCAATGTCGGCGTGGAATCGACGATAGTTGGCTTTGAAAATGGTACTCCGCGTATTCTTCGCCTGGGCGGCATCACGCAAGAGGAAATTGAATCGGTCATTGGGAAAGTCGAAGCGCACACGCATTCAACTTCCAATCCGAAGGCACCCGGACAATTGCAGAGCCACTACGCGCCGCGAAAGAAATTAATTCTGGGAAATTTAGAAGATCTGATCGAAGAATATTCCGCTAAAACCGTTGACATCCTCTCTTTCCAGAAAGATTTTCACTCAATCTCTCAGTTTATTCTCTCACCCAACGGGCAACTTGATGAAGCCGCAAAAAATCTTTTTGCTGCACTGCGAGCATTGGATAAATTGCCGGGGGAAATTATACTGGCCGAACTGGTACCGGATGTGGGACTAGGCAGAGCCATTAACGACAGGCTCCGGCGTGCAGCTGGTAGTCGCTGATGAATATATTTTTTTTAACTGGCAGACCTTCTGCAAAGAAGCTATGATAGAACGTGGACATATCATCAGGTAAACACTTTTCACTATCTTGAACTTACAATCAGGCATTCACATGAAAAAAATTTTGATCCTTACGGGCGGCGGAGACTGTCCCGGACTTAATGCAGTTATCCGAGGCGTGGCAAAACGTGCGAGGAAAGAAAAGGACTGGGAGGTTTACGGATGTATTGAGGGATTCAACGGAGTCTTCAACACACCGCAAGAGCTTGTAAAGCTTACCAGTACGAAGACTGCGGGAATTCATGTGCGCGGTGGCACGATTCTCAAGACCACCAATAAATCGAATCCCATTAATTACCCGGTACGTCAGCAAGATGGAACAACGAAGTTCATTGATCGATCCGATGAGTTGGTAGACAAACTGACGGCTTTAAATTTTGATGCCATCATTAACATTGGAGGCGATGGTTCACAGAAAATTTCGAAAGTACTATATAGCAAAGGCATACCCATCATCGGTGTTCCAAAGACGATCGATAATGACTTGTCGGCTACTGATATTACGTTTGGGTTTCACACTGCGGTGCAAATCGCTACGGACAGTTTTGACAAACTGGTGACCACCGCAGAAAGCCATCATCGTGTAATGATCATGGAGGTAATGGGCCGGGACGCGGGATGGATCGCATTGTATTCAGCGATCGCCGGAGGTGCTGAAATTTGTTTGATCCCGGAGATACCCTATGATGTAAATAAATTGGTAAAGCGGATCAACCTGCGTTACAAGAAGGGACGTGGTTTTGTAATTATCGTAATCGCTGAGGGTGCCAAGCCGAAGGACGGAACAATTACCTCTGCAAAAGGGGAGCACGGGTCGGAGCATGTTCGACTTGGAGGTTGTGCCTATCAATTATCTCAACAGTTGAAAGATGCAGGATGCAGAGCGGAGATCCGGGAAACAGTGCTAGGTCATGTTCAGCGCGGCGGGAGTCCCATCGCATATGACAGGATATTGGCAACGCTCTTTGGTGTAAAGGCCTTTGAACTTGCGAAAGAGAAAAAATTTGGAAGAATGGTTGCTTTCAAAAATAATGAGATCAGTTCCGTAACATTGGAAGAGGCAACAAAGAAACCGAATTTCGTTAATAGAAAATCATACCTGGTTGAGGCCGCCAAAGGATTGGGTATCAGTTTCGGCGATTAATGCGTCGCTGAAATATACTGGTTATTCAGACAAGACTACGGATCCCGATTCCTTTTCACCGGCAATCATTAGAAGTCAAGCCAGTCATTATTTTCCCAAAATATTCTCAAGAGCGTTGATATGATCCTATAAGCGAATGTTCGGACTATCAATTCGAATCAGCTGACGAAGTCCCTATAAACAACGGGTGGGCCAGACGGTGGCCAAACGACGTTCCTGAACACGTTGTCGGATTATTTAAATTCTTCAAAAACTTTTTATAGCCTTGTCAAAGATCTGCTTTGCGAATCCATTTGGCGAGGTTTTCAGGGCAATAAGAGCATTCCTGAAGATTGTCCATTCAACCTTAAAGCATTAGGCCGCACTGGCAGAAAATCTACAGGTCGGATTATGAGCGTGACCAGACATTTCGAAGAATCGATAATGATTTTTCGAAAACCTATTCACATGGTATGCCCGGTTTGGATACGACATAAAAGTCATCCCAAAGGCCACCATTGCGCAGAGGGCAGAATCTCTGCTTTACGAGATAAAAAACTGATTTCAATCGTTTTCTGAAAAAACTCGTTCTTAAGTGCTCTCAACTGCATTCTTTTCCTAAATTCGCCTCCGTTACATTTTACCAGACACAAATGAAAAACATCAACGACATCAACTTTAAGGGAAAGCGTGCGCTTATCCGTGTAGACTTTAACGTTCCACTTGACAAGAGCTTTAATGTTACCGATGACAACCGTATCAAAGCAACTATTCCTACGTTGAAAAAAATCCTTAATGATGGAGGAAGCTGTATTTTGATGTCGCATTTAGGGCGCCCGAAAGAAGGACCGGAAGATAAATTCTCACTTCGTCACACGATCAAAAAAACTGAAGAACTATTGGGTAAAAAAGTGCAGTTCGGCGGTGATTGTATTGGCGACGAAGCTTTTAAACTTTCATCAAATCTCAAGCCTGGCGAAGTGCTCTTGCTTGAAAATCTTCGTTTTTATAAGCAAGAAGAAAAAGGCGACGTTGAGTTTTCTAAAAAGCTTGCCAAACACGGCGATATTTACGTGAACGATGCCTTTGGTACCGCGCATCGCGCACACGCATCGACGACGATTGTCGCGCAATTTTTCAATGAGAAATGTGCCGGGATGGTGATGGCGGCCGAACTTGACAATGCTAAAAAGGTAATGGAAAAAGCAGCGAAACCTTTTACTGCAATCATGGGAGGCGCTAAAATCAGCGATAAGATCCTTATAATCGAAAACTTACTGGACAAAGTAAACAATCTCATTATCGGTGGTGGAATGGCTTATACTTTTTTCAAAGCGTTAGGAGGCTCCATTGGCAATTCGCTGGTTGAAGAAGACAAACTGGACCTTGCCAAAGAATTGATCCAGAAAGCCAAGACGAAAGGTGTAGATCTTATTTTGCCTATTGACTCCGTTATTGCCGATAAATTTGCCGCAGACGCGAGCACACAAGTAACAAACAATAATGCCATTCCAAATGGCTGGATGGGATTGGACATCGGTCCCCAGGCCATCAGTGTTTTCAAGAAAGCTATCGAAGGATCAAAGACAATCTTGTGGAACGGACCGATGGGCGTGTTTGAAATGGAAAAGTTTGCGGACGGAACGAAATCAGTAGCCCAAGCGGTTGTAACTGCAACTGAAAACGGAGGATTTTCTCTCATTGGGGGTGGAGACTCTGCAGCTGCCGTCGCACAACTTGGCTTTAGTGAAAAGGTAAGCTACGTATCCACCGGTGGTGGTGCGCTGCTGGAGTACTTCGAAGGAAAGGTCCTCCCGGGTGTGAAGGCCTTGGAATAAGCTGAGCGGTGCCACGCCAGTGACGACTTCTATTCGAAGCAACGACCGGACATTTAACATATTTAAACCTTCGAACGGAAAACGCAAATTGCACGTCGGAATACCGGATTCTCAAACTTTTTAGTTCCTGGAATCGCCCAGCATCAGTATGTTTTGCGGCACGAGCCTGACATTGAAAACTATTGCTGTACCGTGGGAATCTTATTCAGATCTTAAACTCTTTACCGGATTCATCAATGCGGCTCTTATGGCCTGGTAACTTACTGTGATCAACGTCAACAGCAAGGCGCCCACACCCGTTGCAGCTAGTATCCACCAGGGAATCGTAGTATGATATTGATAATTCTGCAGCCAGCCGTTCATAAAGTAATATGCCATGGGAATTGCGATTGCACAGGAGACAAGGCTCAGTACCAGGAAGTCTTTTGACAGCATTCGCCATAAATTAAACACCGAAGCTCCGACAACTTTGCGTATTCCAATTTCTTTGGTGCGCTGTTCAGCAACAAAGGACGCAATACCAAATAGGCCCAGACAAGAAATCATCACCGCCAGTACAGAAAACAGCGCAGACAAATTGCCGATGCGTTCTTCAGCGGAATATTTTCGCCCATAGGCATCATCGACAAAGTTAAACTCAAACGGGGCGTCGGGATTATACTTTTCGAAAGTCGACCTAATTCCAGCAATTGCCTCTGAAACAGGAGTTGATGGATTCAATCTGATAACGATCACACCCGTCCAGTCGTCCGTTATGAAAAATGAAGGCTTCGACGGTTCATAAGGCGATTGCGTGATCATATCCTCAGTCATGCCGATAATCGTATATTCCTTGCCACGAAATTCAACGACCTCTCCTACTGGATTTTCAAATCCCATAATTTTTGCTGCATGCTCATTAACGACCATTGCTGACGTATCTCCCGGCAGGGCTGCGGAAAAATCACGGCCTTTTTTAATGTTCCAGCCAACCGTTTTCCCGAAATC
>DASUTP010000270.1:0-4400 GCA_036374515.1 Chryseolinea sp.
GATGATCGTCGTTGGTTACACAAATTTCCATTTGCCGGATGTAAAAGGATGTATCGTCCAACAAATGCATAAATACCTGTCCTATCGACCACCCGGCGAATGATGGCTTTTTTATTAGTTGCTGAAAGTCATAGTGGTCCAATGCTTTGATCCAGATGTCGATCGTACGATTAAAGTCTTCAATACCCATTCGCTTTTAGAATCTTGAAAATCCCATATTATTCGCCCTTCAAATTGTCAACGGGATTTTCACGGGCAAATTTAAGCGATTGGAAGCTAATGGTAAGTAGTGCGGTCAATAATGCACATGATCCGGCAATAAGGATCAATCCTGGGCCGACGGTTATAAAATTATAAATTTGGTTTCAATATGAGGTGGTGGATTTTGCCATTCACATTTCCGTAATCTGCTTCATATGCCGGTTGATCTCGGCGTCCGCTCCGCCTTGGCCGCGCTAAACAAAACGGTTAACGCGTTGAGAAGCGGCAACTAAAAAAATTTCGGTTTCAGTTATCGGCCTCTTTAATGGTCGCACGACCGTCATTGGATTGTTTTCTATATTCCATTTGAAATTTGGACAAGTCTGGTGCAAAGTCTCTTCTCCGGTTCAGCTCATAGCGATAAAATACCTGGCCTATCTTATGGAAAAAGGACAGTCCAATCGTCTCGTAGTCATATTTGTCATCATTCATCACCCCGTCACTGTTTACATATAGCGTAAGTGTAAGCATAAACTCCACCTTATTCTTAAAATCCACGATATATGACACGTCGGTCATGCAACCGTAAGCCCAGCCAACCTTGTTAAAGACCCGTATGTTCGGCGGTATTTGTCTCCCGCCCTTATTAAAAAAGAACTTTACATACGAATCAAAATACACCGTCGAATCATATTTTGGATAATCTGTTTCTGACGGATATTGGGATAAGTATCGGTACAAGAATGCATAGTCCGCCTCACCCAAGCCAAAGCGTTTTTTTTGGTCGGCGAACTCAGGGAATAATGCAGATTGCAGGATCTGTTGCAAATGAAAAACCGTAACGTTGTTGGCTGTGGTAAAATCAATCGGTTGATAAATCAGGCTATCATTCGCGTAATGCGCTCTGCCCATCTTATGAACATGCGAAAAGTTGAATGCGCCAGCATTGTACGCGGCCTCCTGCTTATATAGAACTTTATCCTGTTTGTTCACAAACCGCATGGCATTCGTATGCCGGTTTTGGTCCTCATTCATTTTAACAAAACGCCGTGTTATCCGGAGGTCCGGATAGCCCATGGCGTGTAGCCTTCTGTTAATGGTCTGCTGTCCAAGAAATTCATACATCCGGTTATACGCTTCATTATCGCTGATCAACAATACTTTTTTTATAAAATGAGCCATGGATGGCAGGCCGTTTTCCGAAGTTGAGTCTCGATGCATTCTGGTCTGCCCGGAGTAACTGCTGTCAATCTTGACGGGCGTGTTCATGTCGACGCCGTATTTTTCCAGTTGGCGAAGCTTCTCAAGGGTTAACAATGCCAGCGGTAGTTTTACCGTTGAAGCCGGATTAAAATACTTTAGCGAGTCGCAGTTATAGTAATAATTTACAAAAGATGCGACGTTGTTGGCATCCCTGTTGATTTGCGTGTAAATCAACTGGTAACGATACGTTTCAGGATTGGACAGCACGTGCCTGAGAAGACTATCCCGCTCATTAGCCAGCAATTTTTTCAGGAATTCACTTGTTGCCGGTTGCGCGCCCGAAGACATCGACAACGTTATAAAAATTAAAGCAAATATAGTTCTGTAGGAATCGGTTCTGCATTCTGTTCGCACCATGAAGCTAATGTGCAGAAATCTTTTTGAATCTAAAATCGCATTTTTCCGCACCGGTAGCGATCGTACCGTTTCTTATTAACACAAGCCCTGCGAGTTTGGAAGTCATCTTGTCTACCTCACACAAAATGGAAGCATATTTACCAGCGTCATGCTTTTGGAATAATTTACAAATTCCGCACTCCAATATATCGACACCGTATCCCAATCCATACGTTTCCGATTCATCTGTAATGACCTGCGCGCGGAAGCCCGCTTCATTTCCCTTTTTCATAACTTTCTTATTGAGCGCTGTAAGAATCGGCTTTACTATTTTCAATCCAATAATTTTCGCAGGTAACCGCTTCAGCCATTTTTGAATCGCATTTTTGGGGTGGACATAATCATAAGTAACTTCCAGGCAAATTGTTTTTATTTCGTCATAGGAATGGTTCCCTTTTTCGAGGGTTTGAATCAACGCCAAGAAGTATGCGGCGAAATCGAGCCTCCTGTCAATTGGATTACTGGACCGTGAAGCAAAACGGGTATCCAGCGCCAGCACTTTGAAACGTGCGTCCATTTCTTTTGTCATTTCTGATGAATTGAGAGGGAACCGTTTTTCGAGAGCTTGCTTAAAATACTTTTCGAAGCCAGGGCCCTGGGTCCTTTTGTTTCTCACCAGAACCGCAGTAAATCCAATCATTGGACTAACGACGAGAAACCAATCATTCCATAGGCCATTCTTATAGAGAAATATTCCTATCAATCCAATGATTACCCATTTCCCTACGACATAGGAACCTGTAGAAAGAAGTCGCACTCCGAAGTTCAGCTTCATTATTTGAAGATACAGAGAATACACAGAAGTTACTTGCTTACCGGTATTCGTGCTAGACTTAAAGGTCATCACATTTCGCCCCGACCCCGCCCTTTTTTACAAAGGTGAAATTTGCCTTTTCAAATGTCCGTACAAGAGCGACAAGCGCTACAAATATCCATTAGCTGTCCGCTTTATAAATGGGAACTGACCGAGCCTGAAATGACTAAGTGACCATGTTCTTGAATTGCAGACATGAACGCGCTGCCCTGGACGTTGAATCCTAACCAGTTTCGGGAGCCCTGACAGCTTTGACGGCGAGAACAGTAGCCATTCACCGCCACCCATCCGGCGTTCGCCTACCAGCGACCAGCAACGGCCTTTTTCCTATGGCTGGGTCCGTTTCGATATCCGTTATTTATATCATAATCACAAGCAAAATGAAACGCAGCAGCACCTCTTACAAAAAACTGAACATTTCGCGAGTTCGTCAACGGATGCGACTGGCTTTAACGATGGCAGGAATAATAATTGCATTTATTTGCTCAATGATTTTCCTGCATGATACACGTTCCAGTGAAAGTATATCAACAGCATTACCTCCCATTGGCGAGGTGTCGATGAGCGTTCACACGGGTCTCGTCTTATTAAAATAAAAAGCGCCTCGTTGCATTAAATTTCACCCAGCCCGCGCAGTTCAATCCGAAGCCTTTTCAGTAATAACCTTCGGGTTGGGAAAACTCACGCGGAATTCCTCCCGTCCAATACTGACAATGTCGCCGATATCCCCTAACACTTCATCCACTAAGCCAAAAGCTTTTGCTTCTACAGCATTCAGGTAACGATCGCGCAGAAAGTACTCTTCGATCTCCTGCCAGGTATGGCCCGAATGCTTGCCCATCAGGTGAAAAAGCTGGGCTTGAAGCCTCTCCTGCTCGCGTGTGGCAATTCGGACATCTTCGGTGTAACCTTGGGCACCGCCCCCTGTGGGATGCATATGAATCGTTGCATGGGGTAGCGCATAACGCTTTCCTTTTTGGCCGGACGTAAGCAGTGCTGTCCCCATGCTGGCAGAAACCCCAACGGCAACGGTGGATACGGGAGCTTGAATCATTTGCATGGCGTCGTAAATTGCCAGGCCCGCATAAACACTTCCGCCAGGACTATTGATATAAAGGCTGATCTGCTTTCGCTGATCGAGGCTATTGAGGTATAACAGTTGCGCGACGATCACATTTGCTACCTGATCGTCGATCTTGGTACCCAGGAACACAATGCGTTCTTTTAGAAGCAAACTGTAAATATCGTAGGCACGTTCTCCCCTGCCATCGTTGTCTATAACCATGGGGATGATGTTGGCATTAAAAGTCATAACTACTTTTTATTAAATAACTCGAATATCTGCGACTGAAAGTGCCGCTTGCCGGGATCATTAAACAACTGGTAGTGTATACGCGCGATTTCGGACTTCAAAGCCCTTCTTCCCGATTCCTTGACTATTGCATATAATTTTTCCTGATATTCCACACGAATCCTTAACTGTGGATCGACCAGCAAACGGGCCTCGAATAGTAAGCGCGACGCGGTCTTTAACTTCCCTGAAAGGTACCGGTCAATGGCTTTTACCTCATGCAAAATCTTCATAGCCCATCGATTTTTCCTGAACGGTATTTCTCATCTTTTCAATGCATTTAAACTTCTGCGCTGCAGCAGAATGCGCGGTTGAAAAACCAAATCTCCTTTTGATCTGATCCAACGACAAGCTATCATAATAAAATGCGCGTAA
>DASUTP010000271.1:0-2470 GCA_036374515.1 Chryseolinea sp.
TACGTAATTGGCAAAATCGACACTGTTTTTTGCGTTTACTTTTTTGAAAAGTAATTTCTTATGGTTTTTTACCGTGAAAACGCTGAGGGAAAGGCAGTCTGCAATTTCCTGATTGGAAAAGCCTTTTAAGATGAGCTTTGCAATATCATTTTGCCGGGGCGTGATAACTTTCTCGTGCTGCTTTGGATTGTAGGTATAATATTTAAGATACTTCCCTTTTACTTGCTTGAAAATGTCCAGCGAAACGTGATAAAATTTTTCTTCATTGGAAATATTGCTGAAGAGCAACATATATAAATAACTTTCATTGGATGTTTTAATCGCAATTTTTTCATCCTCAATGCAAGTATACGCCCCATCCTGATTTCTTATCCTATACCGCATTGAAAAGCGATGGGTGGCTGGATCATACGGCTCCATTCCCTTGATAAAGTTCAGGCATTGCTGTACAGGTGGCAGATCATCAGGATGTATCAGATCGAAAAAGTCTGCAAGACCCAACCGCATGAGCGTATCGCGGGAATGTCCAAAAATGCGTTCACAGTTAAGCCCCACGTACTTGAACTTTGCGTGTGAGATCGGACAAATCATGATGCCACGCTCGGGATAAATCATTTCCGCAAATCTTAGTTGAGAATGAATGATATCATTGTCCACCTCGGCTTTGAACTCGCTTAATTGCTCTTTATCCGTTTGCTCCCGTGAAAACAAGCTCACAAAGGTACGGGCAGCTGTTAAGGCATCCTTCTTCATCATCTCTGTATTTTTATAGTCGCCAGTAAAGGTATTTCAAAGAAACAGGCGTGTTGTCACCAAATTGTTGCCACTCAGATTGCGAAGTGACGTATGCCATTGTAGAAAGGCGCATCACAAATTGACCCCAGGGAGCTATTTCCTGGCTAACGGTTATTGTAAAACTTTGCTTTCGAATTAAACAAACCGTTGATTTTCTGATTATGAAGCGACTAACCGTTCTATTTATTGGCTTTTTAGCAATTATTCCAGCTATTTCTTTTCTAGGGACCTTTAACGGGATTCCGAAGACTTGGGATATGGAAGCAATTAAAAAATTTCATTTACCTCCACCTGACAGCACCGTTACAGTGACTTATGCACCTGAGGAATACTACGACGCACTGCCGGATCACGTACTGTATAAAACTTTTCCAATGTACATCCGGGAGTTTGAGAAGCCCGGCTACCTGGACTCGCTACGGAATCTGATACCGGAAATCACTTTTGATGTAAATACATTAAAAACTCAGGACGATTGGATAAAAGCGGGTGAACTTGTTTTCAACTGGCCCGTGGCCTATAGCCCTGCCGATGGAAAAGTGTCTCCTCTAAAACAAGCCGACTTTGCCAACGACAATGGCAAATTCACCGCCGAGGGTATCTACCCGTTCAGCAGATACGTTCTGACAGGCGAAGGCAAACTCGTCGTGGGCTCCTTATCATGCGCGTCATGTCATACCCGTGTCACTGAAAGTGGAGAGGTAATACCAGGAGCGCAAGGTAATGTGTTTAATACATTACGGTTTGCAAATGCCGTGCGCAGCCAGCGCATTCCTTTTCCCGTGCTGAAGGCCGGCGCTCGAAATCTGAATTATGCACCATGGGGTCCGGCGATAAAGGTTGCCCCTGAGAATCCCGAAGAGTTTGCAAATTATATTGAATCAATTCCCCCCGGAGCGGTGGACCGCCAGGGCGGTGCTTATCATTTCCCGTTTGCCGTGCCCAGCCTTATTGGCGTTCAGGACATAAAATATCTTGACCGGACGGGACTAATGAAACATGAAGGTCCTGGTGATCTCATGAGGTACGCTGCCTTTAACCAGGGCATGGACATGCTAACTTCCTACAATGGCTTTATTCCTGGTGGAAAAAATAACAACACTGAGCTGCCGAAAGCTCAGGAATGGAGTCATCCGTTCGGATATGCGGAAAAAAAATATACCGACGCTCAACTCTATGCGTTGACACAATACATCTACTCGCTGAAAGCACCAAAGAATCCAAATCACTTTTCAAAACAAAGAATCGACAAGGGCAGAAAAGTGTTTTCAAAAGCCGGTTGTGTCTCATGCCACACCCCACCCCTATACACTAACAACAAACTCACTCCCGTGAATGGATTTGAACCTCCAAAGGATCACTTTAGGAGATACGACATCTTCAATGTCTCAGTGGAAACCGACTCCGTAACCGCTTTATATTCGAGACGGGGTACAGGTTACTACAAGGTTCCTTCACTGAGGGGGATGTGGTTTCAAAGCCTTTTTTTTCACAACGGCAGCCTCACGACCTTGGAGGAAGTGCTAGACCCGAAACGCCTTCGTCCCGATTTTGTACCCACCGGTTTTATGCCTCCACACCTTAAATCGATGGCGGTAAAGGGCCACCCCTTTGGAATGGACTTAAGTGAAGACGAAAAAACAGCGCTAATAGCCTTTATTAAAACGTTATGAGC
>DASUTP010000272.1:0-10799 GCA_036374515.1 Chryseolinea sp.
GTTGCTACGTTTTACCTGCGGCAGCGGTTGTTCATTTACAGAGGCGCGCCGAACATTTTCCAATATCTTTTCTCTACTTCCCATGGCCCATTCTGTTTTTTTGATACCATTGAGAAAATGATTGAGATGGGGGCTGCGGCATGTCGCGACGCTTATACCACGGATTTAGCTTGTTGTTCAGGATAAATGGAAATGACTTCATGACCATGCGTCCGATCGCGCCGCTCCATTTAAAAATCCTTGGGTTTTCAAACATCGCGGCCATTCCTTTTATTCCTATGGACTTTCCGCCGTCCACGTGGCCATTTTTCACCAGCACCTGTCTCCACTTATAAAGTTGAGTATGAATATCAATTTTCACAGGACAGACATTGCTGCAAGATCCGCACAACGTAGAGGCAAAGGGCAGATCGGCGTATTTCTTCATGTCAAGGCCTGGCGCGAGGATAGAACCAATTGGACCTGCAATGGCGTAGTGATAACTGTGTCCGCCACTTCTTCTGTAAACCGGGCAAGTATTCATGCATGCACCGCATCTGATACATTTCAGTGCGCTTCTGAAATCGGCGCTTTTCAATCGCTCACTTCGCCCATTGTCGACAAGAACTATGTGCATTTCCTGACCGGGACGCGGCTTTTTAAAATGACTGGAATAAGTGGTGATCGGCTGCCCGGTAGCACTTCGCGCCAGGAGACGAAGAAAAACACCAAGGTGTTTTCGTTCCGGGATGATCTTTTCGATGCCCATGCAGGCGATGTGTACATCTGCCAGTTGCACGCCCAGATCGGCATTTCCTTCGTTGGTACAAACTACAATTTCACCGGTTTCGGCCACGGCAAAATTCACACCTGTAATGGCTACGCCGCTTGTCATAAAATGGTGGCGTAAGTGTTGACGCGCCGCCGCCGTGAGAAACTGAGGATCGGAATTTCCGCTAGGCGTCCCTAAATGCCGGTGAAATAATTCACCGATCTCTTCTTTTTTCCAGTGGATACAGGGCAGCACGATATGGCTAGGCGGCTCCTTCGCGAGTTGAACGATCCGCTCACCCAGATCTGTATCTACAACGTCAATTCCATGCGTTTCAAGGTACTCATTGAGATGACATTCCTCCGTAAGCATAGATTTGCTTTTCACCACCTGGCGGAGGCCTTTCTTTCTGATAATATCGTAGACGATTACGTTATGCTCCTCTGCTGTCGCAGCCCAGTGCACTTGGACTCCATTGTCAAGAATGCGTTGTTCGAACTGAAGCAAGTAGTTGTAGAGATTTCCCAGTACGTTCTCCTTTATGCTTGAAGCCTGTTCCCGCAATTCCTCCCATTCCGAAATTTGTTTGGCGGCCTTGTCCCGTTTTTCGCGGATAAACCACAATGTTTTGTCATGCCAGTTGACGCGAGCCTCGTCCTGATTGAATACAGTCGAACGTTGCGCATGATCCCCCATTTTCCCAGGCGTTCCCATCAGTCATTGGCATTTAAAATTTCCGCGACGTGCGCCACCTTGATCCGGCTCTTTTGACGCCGGAGAATTCCCTCCAAATGCATTAAGCAAGACATATCGGTACCGGTGATCACGTCCACACCATGCGCAACATGATCCTGTATGCGGTCTACGCCCATTTTTACAGACACGGCCTCTTCAGTAACGCAAAACGTTCCTCCGAATCCACAGCACTCGTCTGCACGTTCAAGCGACACCAGCCTTAATCCGCCTACCATATTCAACAGATATTCTGTTTTCGAAAATGGCGGACCCACGATCTCGGACATTTGTGACAACATCAGTCCACGCTGGCCATGGCAACTTTGGTGTAATCCCACCGCGTAAGGAAACCGGGCGTTGAGGCCCTTTACTTTCAGGATATCAGTCAGGAATTCAGTAAGCTCGTATACCTTTCCACGTATCTGAGACGCCAGTACCTCGTTGTTATGAGAATGCAAATGATCTTTGATATGCAGGACGCAACTTCCGGAAGGCGATACAATAAAATCGCTGTTGTAAAAATTCTTGATAAACAATTCATTGGTCCCTTTGGTGGATTCCTCGAATCCGGCGTTAGCCATCGGCTGACCGCAGCAAGTTTGGTCGGGGGGATAGCTAACCTCCACACCTAATTTTTCCAGTACTGCAAGGGTTGCGACTGCTACCCGCGGGTAAAACTGATTAACGTAGCATGGAATAAAAAGGGCTACCCGCATATCACTTGTTGCAAAATTCTAGTCTAAATGTAATAATTAGAATCACACGCTGTCAAAAAAAAAGGTTGGCATACACCAACCTTTTTCGTTTCAAAAAATCGAAGCTTAGTTTTCCAAGCCAAGTTCCTTATAACGTTTTTCTACTCTCTTGATTTGCTCCTGCATATCCAGATCAATATAAATCCCTGAAAGTACATCGAGCACTTCCTGATCGTCTGGCTTAATCTTTTCAGCTTTCTCCCAATATGGAAGCGCTACTTTTAATTTTTCAACCAGGACTTTATCAAGATCGAGTTTCTTCTTTTTGTCGGCTGCGGAGATACCCAAGTTCGACATTTCTTTTTTGATAGTAGCAGCTTCGGTGTACATCAATTTTGCAAGATAGAGTTGCGCTTCGAAATATTGCGGATCAATTCTCAAGGCCTCTTCGTAATTCTTTTTGGCTTCTTCCACGTTATTTAGCGTTGCATTTGCATAGCCAAGGTAGAAGTGAAGGATTTTATTGTTCGGCTCTTTTTTAATTGCATCTTCTAACCCGCTTTTTGCCTCATCGATTCTTTTCAAGTCGATCAGCAAACCAATTTCAACTTTAGGAAAATCCTGGTTAGCAGGGAATTTTGCTTTTGCTTCACGAACAATTTTCAACGCTTCTTCTTTATTTTCCTTGGGGCCGCTGTTAATATTAATAAGAATGGAATACCCATCGGACGACTTGCCACCAAGTTCATTGTACTTTTTGAAACTTTCAATCGCCTTGTCGTATTGCTCCAGTCCGTTTGCGACAAACCCTGCATAGAAATACGCAGTTGTATCAGTTGGATTAATCTCCTGCGCTTTTTCAAAATTCTTCAGCGCGCCTTCAAGATCATCCTCCTGATATTGAGTAGCGCCCATGTTCAGGTAGTTGCCTTGCCACACAGCCATTTGTTGCGACTTTAAAATTGGAAGACCGTTGGCGTCGGTTATAAACAGTTCCTTTTCGTTTCCGTTAAGTTCATCCGCTTTTTTGAACGCCTCTACAGCAGTTTTATAAGCATCCGGTGCCAATGACTTGTATGCTTCGTTAGTCGTTGTATCGATGGAAGCATAAATCAGCCCGCGGTAGTACCACGTTTTAGCATCGTTCATCGTCTTTTCATACGTAGTTGCAACATCAATATTTGCTTTGGCCTCATCCAGTTTTCCTTCTTTCCAGGAGTTCAGCGCTTTGTTGAGGTTAGGCTTAGGGGTCTTTTGTGCATAGACAGATACTGAAGCTAACATCAACAGTAAGAGTGTAATTCGTTTCATTTTAAGTACAGGTTTATAATTATTAATTAGGGTTGCTGTTCTTGATTTAACTTGTCATCTATCTTATCGATCTTCTGGATCTTTTCAACAGATGATATGCGGTCGTCGTCATTTAATTTAATCAATCTAACACCTTGTGTCGCACGGCCCATAACGCGAAGTTCGCTCACCTTTATGCGTATGGTAATGCCTGAACGGTTGATGATCATGAGCTCATCGTCGTCCACAACTTCCTTGATGGCAACAAGCTTGCCAGTTTTATCCGTAATATTCAAGGTCTTCACGCCTTTGCCTCCCCGTTTGGTGATCCGGTAGTCATCAATGAGCGACCTCTTGCCGTATCCCTTTTCTGAAACTACTAACAAGTTAGCGTCCTCACGGTTTATACAAACCATTCCAATTACTTTATCGTTCTCGGATTCCAGGGTTACCGCACGGACACCCGTGGCAGTCCGGCCCATTGGCCGCACGTCGCGTTCATTGAAATGGACGGCTTTCCCCTCACTTTTTGCAATTATAATATGATTTTTGCCATTTGTTAACGAAGCATTCAGAAGTCTGTCGCCTTCCTGGATCGAAATCGCATTTATTCCACCCTGTCTCGGCCTGGAATAGGCTTCCAAAGAGGTTTTTTTGATGGTTCCTTTTTCGGTGCACAGGATAACGAAATTGTTGTTGATGTACTCCTCATCCTCCAGGTTGCGCACATTAATTATCGCCCTTACAGTGTCACCAGGCTCAATATTGATCAGATTTTGAACGGCACGTCCTTTGGATGTTTTCGTGCCCTCCGGAATTTCGTACACTTTCTTCCAATAAACTTTGCCCTGGTTGGTAAAAATCAACAGGTAATTGTGCGCCTGTGCGATGAAGAGGTGTTCCGTAAAGTCATCTTCCTTTGTTACAACACCGCGCGATCCGACGCCACCCCGACCCTGGGTTCGATATTCAGAAAGGGAGGTTCTCTTGATGTATCCCTGGTTTGAAATGGTGATGACCATGTCCTCGTTGGGGATCATGTCCTCAAAGGAAATATCATCCTCATTGACCACCACTTCCGTTTTGCGAGCATCGCCATATCGCTCCTTCATCTCAATCAGCTCTGCTTTGATTATATCCATTCTCACGGATTCATTGGCGAGGATGTTATTGAGCTTTTCGATAAGCTGCTTCACTTCATTGTATTCCTGTTGGATTTTATCCCGCTCAAGGCCGGTGAGGCGCTGAAGCCTCATATCCAGAATAGCTTTCGATTGGATTTCAGTCAGGCCGAAACGGGTCATCAGTCCGTCCTTCGCAGTTTCCGGATCCTTGGAATTCCGGATCAAAGAAATTACCTCATCAAGGTTGTCCAAAGCGATAAGGTATCCCTCAAGGATGTGCGCCCGTTTTTCCGCTTCCGAAAGCTCGAACTTCGTCCGGCGGACCACCACCTCGTGACGATGTTCAACAAAGTACTTGATCAGGTCCTTAAGGTTCAGTGTCAGCGGACGGCCTTTCACCAAGGCAACGTTGTTTACACTAAATGCCGATTGAAGCTGTGTGTATTTAAATAAATTATTTAATACAATATTTGGAATTGCGTCTTTCTTAAGGTCGTATACAATCCTGAATCCATCCCTGTCAGATTCATCGCGGATGTCGGAGATCCCTTCAATTTTCTTTTCGTTCACTAACGCGGCAGTTTTTTCAATCATCATCGCCTTGTTCACCATGTATGGGATCTCGGTGACAACGATTTGATCTTTACCCGAATTCGAGGTAACGATTTCTGCTTTAGACCGTACTACAATTCTTCCGCGGCCGGTGAGGTACGCTTCCTGAATTCCGGAGTGGCCATAAATAATTCCTCCGGTGGGGAAATCGGGCGCCGTAATAAATTTCATGAGCTCCGGAATGGTGATCTCGTTGTTTTCGATATACGCGATGATCCCATCAACGACTTCCGTCAAATTATGGGGGGCCATGTTGGTGGCCATACCAACCGCGATGCCCGAGGATCCATTCACCAATAAGTTGGGAAGTTTTCCGGGAAGCACAGTCGGCTCCGTCAGTGAATCGTCAAAATTCGGTTGAAAATCGACGGTTTCTTTATTGATGTCTGCCAGTAGTTCTTCAGCAATCCTCCTAAGTCTTGCTTCGGTATATCGCATAGCCGCGGGCGAATCTCCATCGATCGATCCGAAATTTCCTTGTCCATCGACAAGGGTGTAGCGCAATGACCAGTCCTGAGCCATCCGTACCATGGTATCATAGACGGACGCATCGCCATGTGGATGATATTTACCCAATACCTCTCCTACAATCCTCGCGGATTTTTTATAGGGCTTGTTGTAATTCACACCGAGTTCCTGCATCCCGTACAATACGCGGCGGTGAACCGGTTTCAACCCATCGCGGACATCGGGAAGAGCGCGTGAAATAATGACTGACATCGAATAATCGATGTAAGCACCCCTCATTTCATCTTCAATATTTATCGGAATTATACTTTGCCTTGCAGGGGGTAAATCATTGGTCTCTTCTGCCATGTAGAATTAAAATTGTTAGACTTGAATAGGCTCTTTTTTGAGTCGTGCAAGATAGTAAAAAACAGTGTTGGGCAAGCTGATTTTCAGAATAGTTATTGGGCTAAAAGCCAAAAGTAAAAAGCGAAAAGCTGGAGGCTTGCCCGTGCCCTTGAAAGCATTCTTTTGAATAGAAAGGTTTGTCTGGGGTAGCAGGTTTTTGTGCTGATTATTTATCCGGTTATTCCCTAAAATTTATTGCCTCTCCGGATGTTGATGGTACCAAACTGTCCCAAGGCTGTGAACTGATAGCCGAACCGAGCAACGCGATTGCTGTCAAGGGACAAATTTTGCATTCAAAACCAAGTTCATTCCCCAAGGAGCTTTTTGCTTTAACCTTTTTGCTTTTACCCTTAGTAAGGATTCAGTTTCTTTTTATTTTTTCCCTTGTACTTGATAATAACGGGGTGATTTTCCCCATAGTGTGGATTTTGCTTTTTATAGATCGGGTGCACGCGGCTGCGATATTCGCGATTGCCATGCGCGTGGTTCATTTGTGCTTTACAGGTCTTTAAAAAACAACGGCGAAGTTCTGGGATCCGGTAGGTGGCGCCCACGTTCACGTAAAATGCATTGAACTTGTGATCTATACTTTGACCTGTTTCCGTGAAGTTCAGCGTATAACTTTTTATCTCGTAGGAAGGCCGGACAAACAATCTAAAATATTCAGACATCTCCCGCTCAATCGTTACGCCGAGGTTCATGAAGACACCCCTTTTAATCGATCCTGAATCAAAATCATTCCCCAATTTATAACCACCGATGTTGGCGTCGACCACGAGCAGGTATTCATAGTAACGATAAACAGCTCCACCAAGAGAGAGGAAATATTTCTTCAAAAAAAAGCTTGAAACTTCGGGTGAAAAATTACTGATCCTGTCTCCGTAACTGGTCGGCTTGAAATCACCGACGCGCGTGTATTCGAACGAATATCCGGCGCCGATCCGATAACGATCAAATTCCACATGAACGGTGGCGCGCAGCGGAATGTTAAATGATTTACTTCTGAAGCCTATTGTCGCGGTATCTGAATTCACAAGGAAGGAACTTCCCTGTACGGTATTCGTTGCCGGCGTCACGGCGTTAAACCAATTGGAATAACCGGTCGTAATGCTGGAGGGCTGGAACAACCTTGGCGCTACTGCCGGATTTTGCAAAACGCCAAATCCATCGAGCTCATGCTTGAACGTCGTACTTCCATAGCCGGTGCTCAAACCAAATGTTACTTTGCTTAGAATTTTTCGAAGGCCACCGCTGCCCTGGCGCTTGATATAAAAATAGTCCAACGGAACCGTTGCATCAGTTTCATTTTCATACTGACCGAACGCATCTGTAAAAGCTGCAAGGCTACAGAGTACTAGCGTTGATATAAAAATATGACGCTTCAGAAAAAAAGATTTAGATCTCTTGAGTTAAAAAAATGTAAGCCATTCATAATCTGGCCATTGAGGCGTTAAAGGTAAGTCAAATTCGCGAATGATCCTATCTAGTAATACCGATATGGTCCCGCCATAGTCTCTAACGATGAAAAGGTATGAAAAAGTGTTTGATCCTTTTTCGCCGTGTAACTGAATTTATAGTCGATATTGCGTTGATTATTACTTTGTATGGTAAACGTTACTGAATTGCCGCCCTCCTTTAAAGGAACCCTCGAATAGTAAATACTGTGCGGTAAAGTCTGCCAATTTCGTGTATCCGCCTTCTCTGTAATAGCATTTACAACCCCGATGAGGGCACCGAGACGATCGTCTTCCTTGCGGATACTGTGCTCGGCGGCTTTCTTTAGGGCTGCTCGCAACAATCCTTTTCCAAATTCCTGAAGCATCCGCTGATTCAAACTATGGAAGGCCACCTTGTTCACATCCTCGCCCAGCTCCAGTTCATATTTACTCGAATCAAGTTTGAGATAAGCTGATTGAAAGTATAGTCCCCGTTCGCGATATCTCGGAAACGCTACGCGAAATACTTCAAGCTTAGCTAAATCGGATCTGTCTTTCGC
The DNA here is from genome assembly GCA_036374515.1 of Chryseolinea sp. Classification (GTDB taxonomy): domain Bacteria; phylum Bacteroidota; class Bacteroidia; order Cytophagales; family Cyclobacteriaceae; genus Chryseolinea. The sequence goes on from DASUTP010000272.1 coordinate 8,059, forward strand.
CTCTGTCACAACAAACGGAAATCTCAATCCGAGGTCTGCATTGGTAAAAACCATCGTATTGTCGCTGCCAGTGTGAATTAAAAAATTGATGCTCCACTCATCTTTTACAGGGCCTAGTCCATTGTGCCAGAAAAAGATCAACTCAGCATCAGGCATGGATGCATCGTATTCGTGCATGCCAAATTTTAACTTGAAGTTTTCATACTCCTCGTTAAACCCGGTCCATTTTGCTGTGTTCAAAAGATCTTTTTTCAGCTGTTGAGGTACCTTCATGCCAAACATTTTTGCATACTCGTTTTCATAAACTTCAACAGCATTCCGGTACGCAATGAATGCGTTGTTATAGTCTTTGCCGGACTGGTAAATTATACCCATCAGGGTGTGGATGAAAGCATCACGCCGAAATTTTTGTTCTGAGATATATTTGTCGTTCAATTGATTGAGTCGAATGTTCAATCGCCGGCATTCGACCAACGCCTCATCGGCCTTATTCATTTTAAGGTAATTGATAGCTTTAAAATACAAGACCATTAAATGCTCGTGATCCTCGCCGCGATAAGCAGTAATGTTAGGGTTACTAAAATACGAAGTTGCTTCGGCAACATAATTGACGCGGTAATCTTCTCCAAAAAGGAAAGCTTTTTCAAAGTATGCGTTGCTCTCTTCATATTCGCCAAGAATGGACAACACGAGGCCTTTGTTCACATTGTATAAAAATCGGGTTTTTCCGTCGCCTTCGCTTTCGCGTTTCCGCAATGTCTCGAGCGCTTTGCCTAAATCGCCGTGCTCAAATTCGCTGTTAAAATCCAGATGGCTTTGATAATACGTTGCACAGGCGCTAAGTCCGAAAGCAATAGCGACCAATCCGAAAAAGTAGCCACACCTAAACCTGTTGCTCATCAATTCTTGACCAACTTTTTTATTTCATGTTGACCGTACCAAACACGTTTACTTGTCTCGATATCGGTAAGAAAAAGTGTTGTAATATAATTTACCACGCGGCTGTTTTTATTTGTATCTGTTTCGGACGACATTTCTCCAAAGAGCATAAGGTCCGCGCCCGTTTCCTTTCCCCATTGGGCTACCGTTGCGGGATCGGCGAAATCCTGCTGTTCTGCACGTTCCTGTCTCAGCTTATCGCGAAACTCGTCTGACTCCACCAGATCGGCAACGTTCGAATTGTAAATTGCGAGTTCAAACTTTTTGACATAGTTGGAAGCATCGATGTGTTCCGTGGTTTTGTTTTTTATCAATCCCACAATGATCGTTGGCTTTTTGCCATTCTCTTTTGAATATTCTTTAAACCTCTCAGAAACAAAAAGGTCATTGATCATTTTTTCAGCCACCATGCGGGAGTCGGAATCATTCCACCTTCCACTCAGGTCGATTTGCGTTTGAGGGTCAATGCGTGTGACGTTGTTGCTTTGGCAGGAGATACAAAGAACTACTGCGGTGATCCAGACAAGACATTTCATTTTTTAAGTTATTGTGGTTCGGAGGCTTCAACGCCGTTTCACGTAGCATCGAAGTTGGGTTATAAATTCAAAAATCCTGCCGAAAGATCATGCTGATTATCAGAAGGAATGGTGAATATTACGCATCAGGCATTTTTTAGTTGCTTAATGATGCTGGTCGGATTGGCGTCGCTGAAAACAAAATTTCCCGCGATCAATACATCTGCACCCGCATCCAGCAAACGCCTTGAATTTTGCAAGTTAACACCTCCATCGATCTCTATTTTCGCACTTGATCTCGTTTGAGTGACAAGGGATTTCAACTGCGCTACCTTCTCGTAAGTGTGCTCAATAAACTTTTGTCCGCCAAACCCGGGATTGACGGACATCACGATAACCAAGTCGACGTCGGCAATGATATTTTCGAGATCCCCTACCGGTGTGTGAGGATTGAGCGCCACTCCTGCCCTACAACCCAGGGCTTTGATCTGTTGAATATTTCGCTGAAGGTGTTTGCATACCTCCAGGTGTACCGAAATGTGGTCGGCCCCGGCCTTCCGGAAAGCTTCAACGTGCTGCTCGGGATTAATAATCATCAGGTGGACATCCAATGGTTTTTTTGCGTGACGCTTCAGGGCTTCGAGCACCGGAATGCCCAGGGAAAAATTGGGAACAAATACGCCGTCCATCACATCGACGTGAATCCAGTCAGCTTCACTCGCATTGATCATTTTTACTTCCCGTTCCAGGTTCGCAAAATCAGCGGCAAGAATGGAGGGAGCTACTAAATGGGTTGGCATAATTTACAAAAGGCTTGTTGTTCCGACCATCAAAGGTACTCAGAAAACAGGTCCTTAAAAATACAGCGTTTTAATGAAAATACCTTGGTCAAAAGAACGTCGTCAATTGTTCAAACCTTAACTACCTTAAATGTATAACGTTTGTCACCCCACCAGATTCGCATAAAGTAAATTCCAGCGGAGAGATTTGTAACGTGCGACGTATACGTCCTGTTTGTCCATGAAAAGTTGATAGACGCTTCATATAACTTTTGTCCCTGGGCGGAAATCACTTCCATTTTACAGGACGTGACCTGGGTCGGGTCAAATGGTCTTATTGTTACCGAGTCGTGGGTAATTGGGTTGGGGTAAACATCGAATACATTTTCCTGATGGGACTGCTCCACATAATTCACGACAGCCTTGAAGTTGGGAATACCGTAGCCAAGGAAATTGTCGGGGGTTGCTGCTTGCGAGGCCGACTTCCGGATGGCATCCATCACTTCCA
>DASUTP010000273.1:0-8978 GCA_036374515.1 Chryseolinea sp.
CGATGTGGGTTCTATCACCGAAATCCTGCCGCGCCGTAATCACATGTTGAGGCAATCGGTGAAGAAAACGGCCCACTCTCATGTACTTGCGGCGAATGTCGATCAGGTAATGCTGGTGGTAACGTTAGCCCTTCCGAGAACCTCTCTCGGATTCATTGACCGGTGTTTTGTGAGTGCGGAAGCCTTTCGCATTCCACAAGTGCTTGTTTTTAACAAAAAAGATATCCTGGACGCTGAAGGCCTGGCAATGCTGAAACAACTAAGTGAACTTTACACCAGCATTGGCGTTGCCTGCTTTTCCATTTCTGCAAAGCACGAAGAACAATCACAGTTCCTTCAGATCCTTAAAAATAAAACCACCCTGGTTGCCGGGCATTCGGGCGTCGGAAAGTCCACGCTGCTGAACAAGATTTCGCCCGTAATCACCCAGAGCATCGGTGACATCTCCGAGTTTTCAGAAAAGGGCAAACACACCACCACATTTGCAGAAATGTTTATGATTGATAAAAAATCGTTCGTCATCGATACTCCTGGTGTAAAGGAATGGGGGTTGGTGGACATGAACGATCAAGAGATCTCAGACTACTTTCCCGAAATGCGCGACCTCAGGCTCAGCTGTAAGTTTGGTTCCCGCTGCATTCACATCAATGAGCCGAAGTGTTCTATCATAGAAGCGGTTCAAACCGGCCGCATTGCATTAAGCCGGTATGAGAGCTATGTCAGCATGATCATTGGTGACGACAATCGAAAATGAAAAAATCACGCTTGGCTCGTTTTGCTTCTCAAGCGTTATGCGCAGCTTAATAACTCCGTGAATTATTGGCGGTCCACAGCGAAAAATATCTGTAGGCCAGCGACAGGTCCAGGTTCCTGAAGCTTTGCCTGATCTCGTACTGAATTCTTTTTCGCAACGCTTCTTGCTCACGTCGATTTCGATTTAATTCAAGAATTTTGGTGCACACGTGGTAGGTGGTCATGCCATGAGTATTCAAAATTTTAAACTGGTTATGCGATAACGAATTCTTAAGTTTTCTTTTCTTGACGAGAAGGCGGGCTTGATAATGATACTTAAAAATTCTTGACGACCGAATCCAAAAATCGAAATCCTCGTACGTGAGTGCTTCATTGTATCCCCCGAGTGCATTGACCACTGACCTTCGAAACATCATTGTCGGAGAGCAGATAAAGTACCGTTCGATCAGGTCTTTGTAGATATCACCACTGGGTATTGAAGTATGAGGATATTTTTCGGAGTGAAGGAACAATCGCTTACCGTGGGCATCGATCCATTCTGCGTCTCCGAAAATAACACCAACACTATCGTCCAGCGCTTCAAACTCCTTTACACCAATCTCCAGGCGATCGGGCAGGAGGACATCGTCTGCTGCAAGGTCAATGATAAAATCACCGGTACTGATCTTGAAGGCCGTATTGAACGCGTGACAAATTCCCCCATTTTTTTCAAGTCTGAGAAAGGCAAAATTCGGATGTTGCTGTTGAAATTTTTCAATTACAGCGACGCTGCCGTCTGTACTTCCGTCGTCCACGACAATAAGCTCGTAATGCTGATAAGTTTGACTTAACACCGATTCCAAACATTCAATAACAAATTGTTCATGGTTGAAACATGTGCAAATGATTGAGACCTTTGGGGATGCAGCTGTCAAAATTGTTTCAAGAAAGTTAGTTTAGGAGAGTCGATGGTTCCAAATGACTTTTTAAATGTATATAAGCCTTTATTCACAACCCCCTTATCCGTAGATATCCCGAGATCGATCAACGTAAAGTTATTTTCTTTACAGTATTCAAAGATCCCATGGATCAGTAAGGTGACAGGACTGGCATGGCGGTATGCGAGGGCATCGCCGATATAAAAGCAGTACAAAATTTCGCTGTTGACCTTAACGCACACCGACGTCGCTATCAGAGTATCCTGGCTAAAAACACCAAAGAGTAAATATTCATTTGGAAAAAGTTTAAACATCTCCTGAAGATCGCCCTGCGTCATCGTAACCGGGTACCCCTTGCTCTCGCGGCTTTCGACAATGCGGAGATAGGCTTCGTCCAGGTATTCAGACGTTAACTGGCGAAAGGTGAAAGCCAGCAACGCCGCGTGGCGTAATCTTCTTTTCTTGTGCGTATCCAGCGTCATGGATCCTTCCGATACTGGAATTACCTGGGATGTGTCCTCATATTTAACAGAGAAGCCAAACTCCAGAAGACAATTTTTGACCAGATGGCTTTGTACAGGCTGATAAATTTCCGGAAATGACCGGATGATCACATTTGCTATCTCATTTTGCTCCGACCACGCTGCAACTTTTTTGAGCAGGGAAATCAAATCCTCGCGAGAGCTTCCTGACGTTAGTATAAATCCGCCAAATGGCGATTTGTCCAGACTCGTCAGTAAATTTTCTGCCCGCGAAAAGTAGATTCTAGCCCCCGGTACCTCGAATGTGACGATTTGCTGTTCAGAAGGTCTGAAAATAAATTCTGGCTTGTGAAATAAGAAAGTTGAAGCCGGACTATTCACCGCTACACCGTTAGTTTTTTAAAGGCGTCGAAGTCTTTTATACTTACATCGTTCTTAAAAACATCTGACGCGCCTACTGCAGCAATAGCGCCCCCGTGGAATTTTAGTTTTATCCAATGCAACCTTGGATAGTAAAGAACAGTCGAAGGGTCATTTAATTGAAATTCGAAATGTTCGCCTTGAATGCTTTCCACCCATACATCGATGACTCCTGAAATGCAGATGATGACACGATCAGTATTTAAATGCGCGTGGTTTCCACGGTGAGCTTCGCCGTCGATGTCATAGATCCAATACAATTGTTTCACGTCGAATGGTAACGTGCCATCAACTTCCATAAAAGACAGCGTCCCCGATTTGCTTGTAACTTGTGGTACTTTTATCAGATGGGGTTTAAGGCTCATGAAAAAATTAGTAGGGAATTCCCAGACGTTTGTAAATAAAATGCATTAGCCAAGCAGGTCCGATCAACAAAAATTGAACATCCTTGAAAAAAGAAGGCTTCTTGCCTTCTACCTTATGGCCATAAAATTGGCCAATCCAAGCTACAAAAAAAATAAACAGACTAACAATCCATAAAGGGGTGCTCAATGTGCGGACAATATAGTTCGATACAAACAAGCAAAGTACTGCAAATAGCATCATCCCAATACTCAATGGAATGGACAAAGACACATAATAAATGAGCACAAGGATCAATGCAACGGCCGCCCAATTCGCATAAGGATTGCCGAGGCCAAAAATGGATTGCACCGCCTGCGAGGGAATTGAAGCAATAAGTCCAACGATGCTAAAGAAAATCAACGGAACACAAATCCAATGAATTTTCTTATTGGTTGGATTTTGGTGACTTTCACCATATTCTGCGAAAAGTTGGTCAATCTTGCGCATAATCACTATATAAATTACGGTTACTAATTTACTTTAACTTTTTGTTTTCACCCGCTTCCATTCTTTTATCTGCCAATGGACTCTTCCCGTGGTAAGATGATTGGATTGCACATCGTAGATTTTTATCTCGCAAATTACGGTCACCGCCTCTTGCGTTTTGAGCGGCTCGACGATAGACTGCTGAAGCCATTCTTTCGAAATTGAGAAGTTCGCGGCTGCATCCATTTTTCCCTGATAGTGGTAGTCCATCTCTAAGCGCTGCATGATAATTCGGTAGGTATCAAATCCCAGCTTGGAAATTAACAGTAGACCCGTTGTATATTCTGAAACTGTGGCAAGGGCGCAGGCATGCAGGCCGCGAATATGGTTTAAATTTTTCCGCTTATACGGCAATGACATCTTTATATGGTAATCGCCGACCTCAAGAATTTCAAATCCGTGTGGCTTATTGAATGGAATCATTCTTGAGAGGCCTTGATTGAGCAGCCACAGGTAAAATTTGGAATGTTTGGCACGTTCGATAAAGCCTGATGAAAGCATAATGCGTTTTGTTTATCGGAAGTTAAACAGAAAAACAGTTTCGTTTGATAACTTGTCCCCGATCTTGAATAAGCATATGAAAAAAATAACAGTGTTAGGTGCGGGCTTGGTCGGAACGGAAATGGCTATCGACCTGTCGGGAAAGCACGAGGTTACGGCTGTGGACATGAGTGAAGGGGCGCTAGCCAAAATCGCCAGGCTCGGAATAAAGACCCAGCAAATCGATTTTACGGATGAAGACAGCCTGAAGGCTGTTATATCCCATGCTGATTGTGTCGTTGGGGCAGTGCCAGGGTTCTTGGGTTTCAAAACGGTTAAGAGTGTTATAGGAGCGGGAAAGAATATGGTCGACATTTCCTTCTTCCCGGAAGATGCGTTTTTGCTAGATGCGCTCGCAAAGGGAAATAACGTGACTGCGATCACCGACTGTGGCGTAGCGCCCGGAATGGGAAACATTATTCTGGGCTTTCACAATCGGCGAATGAAAGTTTTTGAATATGAATGTCTCGTAGGCGGCCTCCCGGTAGTGAGAGAATGGCCTTTCGAGTACAAGGCTGTGTTTTCGCCTATCGATGTCATTGAAGAGTACACGCGGCCGGCAAGGTATGTTCAAAACGGCGCCATGGTTGTTAAGGAAGCGCTGTCAGATCCTGAGTTGATCCATTTTGATGGAGTTGGAACGCTGGAATCCTGGAATTCCGATGGACTGCGTTCACTGATCAGAACCATGCCAAATATCCCTAACATGATTGAAAAGACGTTGCGTTATCCCGGATGCATCGAATATTTGAGAGTGTTGCGCGAGTCGGGATTCTTTTCGTACGAGGAGATTGATGTGAAAGGAATGAAAATCAGACCGATTGACGTTACTGCCAGATTGTTATTTCCGAAATGGAAACTAAAACCTGGAGAAGAGGAATTCACGGTAATGCGAATTCGCTTAAAGGGCGAAGAAGGGGGGAAGCAGACCACATACCAATATGACCTGCTCGATAGAACGGACAAATCGACGGGCACCTTGTCGATGGCACGTACAACGGGCTATACCTGTACCGCAGCCGTTAACCTCGTATTGGACGGGAAATTTGCCCGGAAAGGAATTTCGCCTCCAGAATTTCTGGGGGAGGATGAAGCAAACTTCTTATTTATCCTGGAGTACCTGAAAGAACGGGGCGTTGTGTACAATCGAAGCTAAGGAATTATTAGCTCTTCGCCAGTTTACTTTTCCAGTACCCATACAAAAAGTAAATTACAAGTCCGAAGGCCATCCACCCGAAAAATACCAGCCAGCTGCTGGTGGGTATTTCGATCATCAGGTAAAGGCAACAGATCATCCCCAAAACAGGGATCAAGGACAATTTTTTTGTAAATGAAATTAAGGTGATGGCTGCAAAGATGATCACAAATAAAATAAAAAGGATTTGGTCCTGAGTGTCATGGGCAAGATTTACGATTGCTTCGCCCAACCGTGACCGGAAGCTATACAAAAAAATAAAGAACAGCGGCACAACGATCCACTGACTGTTGATATAGGGAAGGTTAAATTTTTTCTCTGCTGATTTTTGTTTGGGAGGCAAAAGCAGTACACCTCCGCAGACCAGTACAAACGCAAACAACGTTCCGATGCTGGTTAAGTCGGTCATGATGGCGCTTTCAACAAAAAGGGAAGGTATGGCGACAATGATCCCCGTGATAATGGTTGAAAACCCAGGAGTCTGAAACCTGGGATGAATTTTTCCGAAACGCTTAGGCATTAAACCGTCGCGGCTCATGCTCATCCAGATCCGGGGTTGGCCTATTTGAAACACGAGAAGTACACTGGTGGCAGCAATCACAGCGCTTACAGAAATGAAAAATCCCACCTTGCCCAGGTCAATTTTCTCGAACACATACGCCAACGGATCGGCTACATTATTGAACTCTGCATAACTGACCATTCCGGTGATCACCAGCGTAACAACCACATAAATGATGGTACAGATGATCAATGAATAGATCATACCGCGAGGTAAGTCGCGCTGCGGGTTAGAGCATTCCTCAGCAGTGGTTGAAATAGCGTCAAATCCAATATAGGCGAAGAACACAGCTGAAACGCCTTTAAGAACCCCCGTAAAGCCGTTTGGCAAGAATGGTGACCAGTTGTCCGCATCGATGTAGAACACGCCGATAGCCACAATGATGACGAGGACCACGAGTTTTAGTCCTACCATAAAATTTGCGCTGCTTCTGCTTTCTTTTATGCCGATGTATGCGAGTATGGTTATAAAAATAATAATGAGGAAAGCGGGAAGATTGCAGATGAACTTATATCCTGCGATAAGCGGCGCCTTTGTCCAGGTTAAACCGTCCGTAGGCGCGCCGGCAGACTGCGCCGAGATAAATTCTTTGTGAGCTGTCGTGGGGTCCGTTGCAAGCCAGGGGGCCAGATGAATGCCTACTCCTTCCAGCAGATTGACAAAGTAGCTGCTCCAGGAAATTGACACCACTACATTTCCAATCCCATATTCAAGGATGAGTGCCCACCCAATAACCCATGCGACAAGTTCACCGAACGTAACATACGAATAGGTATAAGCGCTGCCGGCAACAGGAACACGCGACGCGAATTCGGCATAACAAAGGGCAGTAAAACCACAGGTGACAGCGGTAATTATAAATAAGAAAACGACACCAGGACCACCGTTATAAGCAGCTTGTCCAATAGTAGAAAATATTCCGGCACCGATCACGGCAGCAATGCCCATTGAAGTCAAATCCCGTACGCCAAGAATTTTCTTAAGGCCTGCACCCCCGTGACCATCGTCAAGGCCTTGTTCGGCGTCTTTAAGAATAGTTGAAAGAGGTTTTTTTCTGAATAGCGATTTCAGCATCCTTTGGAGTTATGAGGCTCAAAATAGTTATTTTTTTGAGTTAAATTAAGGCTCGAATGATGCAGTATTTTTTTAAACACAGGTTCTACCTGATTTTTTAATGGATTTATCGGACAAACTACACCAGGACATTCATCAAAATGGGGAAGGAAACAAAATTTCCATTACGTCAGAGGAATTAAATCTCCTGCCACTCAAGACGTTTGAAGGAAAAGTAAGTGTTATCACCGAAGTTGATAAACTTACTAAGGTCAAGTTGGAAATTGAAAGGCATGGGATCGTTGGCTTTGATACCGAAACTCGTCCGAGTTTTAAGCGCGGACAAATTTACAAAGTCGCGTTGCTTCAGTTAGCGGTCCCCAACAGGGTTTTTTTGATTCGCCTTCATCAAACTGGCCTACCGCATGATATCACATCTATTTTTGAGAATCCAGATATCATCAAGGCGGGTGTCGCCATCCATGACGATATCAAAAGTTTACAAAAGATAACCAAGTTTAGTCCCGTAGGATTTGTGGAGTTGGCAACCCTCGCCAGAACTTCGGGATTGCAGGTAGAAAGCGTCAAAAAGCTGGCTGGTCTTTTATTAGGCATTCGCATTTCAAAAAGTGCTCAGACATCGAATTGGGAGGCACCTACCTTAACGGAAAAACAAATTGACTACGCCGCCACCGATGCATGGGTTTGTCTTGAAATCTACAACAAGCTGCTCAAGGTTAAAAGCTTAGGTCACATTTGAGATCCGTTTGGGTAACGCTTCGTTTACGTGCTGCTGGTAGAGACAGGGTAGCCTCTCCGCCCGGTTTTGTTGCCTTAATGCTCCTTTATTCGGGTAGTTACAGGTTGTGTTTCCTGTCCAACAGTTATCGTAAAAGGTAGCCGCCGGTCGGCTTCATCCATAGATGTCATTCAGTATCCCAGCTATCCGAATGCCGGCCTGAAGAAGGCGATAACGCACAATGTGAAAATTATCGTAGGTGTATCTGTAGCCAAGTTTTCCATCGCCGTAGCGATACACATTAGCCCTGTACGCTATGCTCTCCGTTGCCCATTGATGAACGTTGCTTTTTTGCCAGGTAGCAATCTGCGCTTCATCCGGAGTTTCAAGCGACTGCGCCAGCTCGGTGTAACTGAGCCTTGAATCATCAATCATCTCGCTATCCCATACGCGATGCAAGTTGCTTTCGGACCGGAACCACATAACTTTGATATCGTTTCCACCATGGTCGCCGGCGCCACCGACGTGAAGTGGCTGATGAATATCCCCGATGAGGTGAATCAACATTTTCAAACGCTCTGATTCATCTTTGGCATTCAGCTTTTTTGATTTGAGATCCGAAATCAACCTTTCTATTGTCTGTATCAAATCGCCTTTGGGATTCTTTACGGCCTGTGCATAGGTTTGTCCCTCGGGTATTGTTACAAAATGCCAGTCAGTAGCGTGATCGTAAGCTGAGTCAGACCGGATTTCATCCATCCAGTTGCTTGCCATAGCCATGGATTGACCGGCAAGGATACGCTCGACTTCCTTTAGCGCCTTTTTGCTGATATATTTTTCCGCTATCCATCCTGTTACCCGGTGACCAGTTGCGCCCCAGCCGAATCCGAAGTTCGTTAACAGGACAAGGAGCAAGGTTACCACTGACTTTTTCATTGAATTTGTTATCGGATAATACATATTCCTTGAAAGTTTGTTGATTAAAGGAGCGAACATCATGCTGGATGTTAATTTACAAGATCTTCATTTTCACGCAATGATAAGTTATCAGCCCATGAATTAAAATTTATATCTTTAGCAAAGGGCTGTCATGATAAAAAGGGTTAAACTTTCCGCCTTTCTTGTTGCCAATCAGCTTGATATTAAAGGCATCAAATCCTTTCTCGATATCAAACCGCTGGTTGACACATCATCAGAATTATTTTATTCTTTTGGAACGGAGAAATTCCAATACTTTTTCAATTACGGTGTAATCGTATTCGCCGGATACTCCGATGACGAAATGAAATGGGCCATCAAAGCAGTGCAGGTTTATCAGCGTCATCCGATTGCAATCTGGCTTCGTGACGACCACGAAGTTTGTGTTCAGGCAGGGAGCAGCATGATTTTTGATTTTGATGAATTGATTCTGGATAAGGTCGACAGC
>DASUTP010000274.1:0-2923 GCA_036374515.1 Chryseolinea sp.
ATTCCAGCAAGGAAAAACCTGCAAAGGTGCTTCTGATCTTCATTATCAAGAACGGCAGAAACGGGTATACGCCAGAATACCAGTAATGGCCGGCAAATGCCTTGCGCGGGTAGTCACCCGCCCGTAAACTTTTTAATAAGGTCTATGATGAATTGTTCCTTGTGGCACCGGTTTCAGGAGAACTGCAGGTCGTCAAATAAAAAATAATAACTATCCTTGAAGCGCTTCAGCAGGGAATCCGCATTAATTTTCTTTCTATGGAGCGCATCAAAAGGGTCTTCATTTTTTTTGAGCATTTTAAGAATATGTTCTTGATCCAAGTTGTCAATCGAAAGGCCTTCTTGAATATCCTCCCATAACAGTGGCGTGGAAACAGACGGCGATTCGACAGCCACCATAGAATATGGCACCACGAGGTGTGCGTCCGCATTATTTATATTATAGTCTAACGTAACCTTTCCAAATTTCCGGTCATCCGATCCCTGTAAAATAAAAAGTTCAGGCGACTTGATGCGTATAAGTTTACAGATGTACTCCGCGACAGCAATACACACGTCAAACTTACTTTTGCCATCAAGCGGAAGGTAGATTTCAAGTCCACCCTGGCCGTCGGTTTTTACAACCGTGAGCAGCTGTAATCCCGTTAAGATGCCTTGCGCGGCAAGAACACCTTCGATTGCTTTTTTGGAATCGGCATCGCTGTCCAGTCTGATGACAATATAGTCAGGATTGGCGGGCACCTTCGTCCGGGCCGGGGATGCAGCGAATTCAACAGCACCTATCTCAACAAACCAAAGCAAATGACTTTTATCGTTGCACAGCAATGCACGGTCCTTTTCTTTTTTTACGTCTATGGTTTGAACCCAATCGGGCAGGTCAACGCCGGCCGGAAGACTTTCAGCGGTGTTATATTTTATCGCTCTGCCTTCCTTTGACAGCATTCGAATCGAGAGGCCGCGGTCTTTGAGGTATGGAAGGATGTAGTCGGAGACTTTGTTATAATAATCCAGCACTTCCGCCTTGGTAACCTGGGGGCTTCGGAATACCACTTTATCCAGAGCAGTAAATTGAACTTTATGTTTAAGCTTATAGTCAGGTTGCCGGGGTCCTTTGTCAGGTACTTTCGGTATCTTCATCCTGCCGGCGACTTCTTTTTTCTTTTTAGGCGGCACTTCACCCTTTTTCGAAACCGATGTATCCTTGACGGGCGCGCTGGGAAAAACAAACTTCTCGGCCTTTTCCTTCTTCCTTGTCGTTGGCAGATCAGCAAGCGTGCTATATTCCTTTTTTATCGCGTCGTCAAACTCAAACGGTGTTTCATCCCAGGATTTATTTGACGTCCGATGAAAAAAATAGATCCCTGGGATTTCGTCACTTTCCTGCAGTTGGCGATCAGATGATTTCAGATTACTTAAGACCGCGTTGTAATTCATTTCATAAAAGAGCGCGGCATCCCCCTGAATCCCCTCAACATTTATCCTGTCCTGTATGGAATGGCCTGCTCGGGTGATGTACAAACGTATTAATTTTTCCCGGTCAGGCCTATCCTGGCATCGCTCGAACAGTTCTACGATCGTCTTAAATGCTTTGGTATTTTTTCTTATCAGCATAATCTTCGTTCAATCACTAAATATGACCTCAAAAATATTTGCCTGGCAAGCTAACGAAAACAGTACCTTCCAAATTTGTATATCCACTCAGTTATCTCAATACTTGCCCAGACATCTCGACAAGCACGGCTATTCTTCAATCGTAACAATAACGCGTTTGTATCGGGTAAGGGAAGGTATTCCCGAATCCGTGACAGCAAGAATAACATGCATTGTGCCCACTCTGCCGCTTTTGGGCACCGTGAACCATGCATTCGCAGTGTTGGCATCTTCTATTTTCAGCGGGGCGCCTGTTCTTCCCGTTGATATTGTGAACGTGCCAGGTTCCGCATAATAGATCCATCGATAGATTAGCTTGTCGCCGTCAGGGTCTGAAGATCCTTCGGCACTTAACATAACACGTTCTCCTATTTTGGCTGTAAGTTGCTGGTCCTTGATTTTAGGAATGGGAGGGTGATTTGCTTCCTTGTACGATTTGATCGTCCAATTCATCCGCGCTTCAAAATCATTTTGAAAGTCGGCACGCCATCGCCAGATAGTCGCGTGGTTACTCGTGTGCCAACTGCTGTCCGCTCCCCACACTTCATCCTGCGCGTTTGTCCAGAGCGCACGACTTTCAGGCTCCATAAACCATTTCTCCGTGCGTGGTTTGTAATACTCGTAACGTCCTCCCCAGCTGCCCCAATCCGGATGTTCGGGATTTCCCAAGCCATTATTGATAAGGTATAAGAAGCTTGGCGAATCACCTTCCATTAAATATTCTGCGTGCGGATATTGCGCTCCAAGCGGTCCCTTGCTTCGGATGTGGACATCCAGCCAGGGATTATCAACGATGTTAAAATTTCCTCCTGCAAAGCGGCCATGGAACTTATCGCCGCTGATACCAGACCAGGTTGCATGATGATATCCTCCAAGGTCGTGAACGCCAGGACTAGCGATATAGAACAGTCCCGGAAATGTTTTTCTGATCCATGGACCGCTGTCGTCCTGATCGGAGATCGTATAAACCCTGAGCTTAGAAATAAATTTTTCTAAATCAGATGAAGATCTTGTTTCACGAACTCGCGAAAGTGCCTGGGCTAGACAATTAGGACCACCCCAAACCAATATCCACAGCGGCCGCGGATCGACACGGTCCGCTGACTGTATTATCAAATCGGATCCGGGTGAATCCATTCCGCGACCTACGGCGTTCATTCCATAATCTGCCCGCCCCTCCCGAACAAGCGACAACAAAAAATCAGCCGACGGATATCCGGCTTCGTGCTTTAAAAGATTATCCCGGACTTTTCCATAGGCTCCTATGATTTCAC
>DASUTP010000275.1:0-3450 GCA_036374515.1 Chryseolinea sp.
AAAGGATCTTAAATAAGAAGTAACCTGGACGATGTACGAATCAACAAAATCATTGTCCCACACGCCAAACAACCAAAGCAGGATTGAGGTTGCAATGGTTGCGATCAAAATCACTGTCCATCCGCCCAGCATCGCCTGCCAGAAATACAAAGAACCATCTTGGTAATAATCCCGAAACTCTTTTAAGGTAAAGAAAATAAATATACCAAACAGCAAGATCCTGAAATCGAGAAACGGCGATGTAAGCAAGGGATGAGGGCCTGTATAATACATCACTAGCAGCAGAACGAAAGCAAGAATCCCCCCCGCAGCCCCATACCTTAGCGATATCTTCCATAACATTTTTGTCATGCCCAAGATTATTTGGAGCTTTCAGACAAACTAATCTTCGATCTTATGGCGCCCATTATTAAAAACAGCGATCGCTTTTCCTGTGATTTCCTTTCCCAGCCAAGGCGAATTCTTTGATTTGGAATAATTGCTTTTCTCATCAAAGGTCCACACATGATTTGGATCAAAAAGTGTCAGGTTCGCCTTTGCCTCAACTTCAATTTTAGGGACTTCCAGTTGCAAGAGTCTGCGCGGATTAACCGTAACCTTCTCCAACAGCACATCCCAGTCAACGGATTTGGAAAGGGTTACCAGGTTCGCTCCAAAGGTCTGTAAATTGATCATGCCAGCATCCGCTAAATCAAATTCCAAACTTTTGCTTTCGTCTTCATGCGGTGTGTGTCCTGAGCAAAGGACGTCGATGGTTCCATCTTTTAAACCTTTGATCAGCGCATCGGCATCCGATTTTTCACGCAACGGTGGGCTTACCTTATAGTTTGTGTCAAAGTCATGCAGGAGACTGTCATCAAGAAGCGGCTGATAGGCGGTAATGTCGCAACTCACTGGCAATTTCTTTTTTGCCTGGCGAATCATATCGATGGATTTGGCCGACGAAATTCGTGAAAAATGCAACCTGCCACCCGTATAGGCCAGCAATTCTAAATTCTTTCCCACTGCAATATCCTCGGCAATGCGCGGCATTCCTTTCAGTCCTAAAGTAGTGCTATGAATTCCTTCATGCATTTGCCCAAACATATTAAGCCAGATATCCTCAGGATGATCGATGAGCAGTCCATTAAATTTCTGGAGATACTGAAGAGCCTTTAGAAAAATGTCGGTATGCCAGATAGGTTTTAGTCCATCGGTGAACGCGAGGGCACCCGCCTCATGCAAATCAATCATTTCCGTAAGCTCCTCTCCCTTGTTATTTTTTGTGACGGACGCAAGAGCATGAATTTGAAGTAGTCTGTTGTCATTACCCCGGGTAATGTAACTTACCTCGTTTTTTGTTTGCACGGCAGGAACGGTATTCGGAAGCATTGCGATCTCTGTAAAGCCGCCAGCCGCGGCTGCCCGCGATGCGGACTCCAGATCTTCTTTGTGTTCCAGACCAGGATCACCCACGTAGGTACCGAGGTCGAACCACCCGGCCGTCAATTTCATACCTTCCGCTTTTATGACTCTGTCTGCTGAATAGTTTTTGTCACCGATTTCTGTAATGCGGCCGTTATGGAGAAGAACATTTTTTACTTTTTGATGAAATGGAGAGCTGCTATCGATAATTTCAGGTGCCTGAAGTAAGATTTTCATCTTCTGAGGTGTTGATGTGTTGGAGTTCTAAGTGTTGAAGGTCTAAAAGTGGAATTGATTGATGCTGACATTTCGCCCGGATAAGAAAAGTTGCACATGTGCATATGCTCAGTAGGTTTGGTGCACTAATTCGCGAATCAAATCTTACCTTAAGAACCGAATTAGCAAGATTTCCACCAGAAAGAAGAATATCGCCAGCAAGAGCGAGTACTTCCACAATGGCGTGCCCAAATATCGCTCCTTTATTTCGTTGCTGAAAGCCTCCTGGGCACCAACTTTAAAAATTGTGACTTCATTTCCGGCTCCCAAAAGATCTTTCATTTCCTCGCCGCTATACTGATCAAGCAGTGATTCTGCCTTGTCCAGGTTAAAGGCTAGAAGACTCACGGTATCGCGGTTGGCAACGATCTTGTAAAAGCCCTTCACAATCGAAAATTTAGGAACGTCAAAAATAACTTCATTGCTGAGCTTCCTTTGCGCAGGTACGATTTCCTCCTCGCCCACCCAGCGGAGTGGTTGTTCACCTTGCAGGCTATCCGCGCGGAGCTGAATAAAACTTTCGCGCAGCGTATAGTACAATTTGGATTCATTTCTCACGCTGCTCGAGGCGATTCGATACATCACCGGAACAAATAATGCGTGATTAAAAAAGTCCGTTTGGCCAGCCTGAAGCGCCGTTGCAGCAACGTATAATTTGCCACCACCCTGGTCAAAGCGCGATAAGAAAGGTTGATCATTTTTAAAACGCAGGATTGCAGACCGATCGTTTCCCCAGTCCAGCAATTTTATACCGCGCGGCATAGCGATAGAGACTGATTTTTCTTCAAACACATTTTCGAAAAAAGGATTTGAGAAATCGGGTTTGTCCAATTCCTGTTGCGTGGCACCTTCAGCAACACCGACCAGCGGCAACTGGAGAAAACTTTTAAGGGTCACAACGTCCGGCTTACTACCTGGAAAAAACAAGACAGTTCCCCGGTCACGCAGGTATTCGCGCAAAGCATTGGATAACGGGATGTCTACTGCATTTAGGCCGTTCACGACCACCAGGTCTGCATTTGAGAGCAAGCTGTAATTAAAGTTATTGACAGAATAAGAAGAAAAATCAAATATCTGCTCATTTCCGAAAACCTTTTCAACAACGGTTTTGGCATCGGACGTTCGGATTTCGATAATGCGAATCTTGCCTGTAAAATTAAGGGCCATGTAAAATTCATTGTCAAAAGTGATGGGGAAATCATTAAATCCCAATTTGGCCTCATTTAGTCCAGTGAGTGTTGTGGATAGATCGAAGCTGGTTTCCGCCGTGCCCTTTGCGGGGATGTTGATAGCGGTAGTCGCCGCCTGCGTCTTGTTTATGGTTAGTTTCAGGTTCAACCGTTCAGCGGCTTTATCCCCATCGTTGCGTACTTTGACGTGCAGGACATTTTTTCCGCCACCGGCAGCAAACGGGTTTTCCAGATGAACGGTATCTACAAAAACATTGGATTGCTTGCTGAACTGAATAGGAACAAGATGCAGTCTGGAAAGGCTGTCCCAGGGAGAAATCTGCCCCTGAGTTGATTTTTGTAAATCGGATATCCAGAAAATTTCCTGATTTCTGGTGGTTTTTGCCTGAGAGATACGGTCAACCACGTCCTTATGCGCACGACTTACCGGCGACAACTTTATTTGGGTTAGGAGATCGAGGATTTCCGGTTTGGTTTTATAGGTGTTTGACGTGGGTGAAAAATCGTTGGTGAGCAACTTATATCGCGTATCGGGGGGAAACGATTCAACAATGCTGCGCGCAAAGGAAACCCCGACTTC
>DASUTP010000276.1:0-2490 GCA_036374515.1 Chryseolinea sp.
GCTGAAAGCTGAAAGCTCGTGCGTGCGTAAGAATAGGGCTGCGTGTTGTCGGGAAATTTCTTTTGGAAAGGCTTTTTGGTTCCCTCCCGTGGGCTTAGTTCCGGTTCTTGATCGTCATACTTTAACAAGGATCCTTTGAGCGGAAAGCTGAAAGCCTGAAGCTCACGAGTGCGTAAGCATCGCGGCGCCTTGAGGGAAATTCTTTCGGTTTTTTTTCATCGTCGCATTTTCACAATGCTCTGCACTTGGATTACGCATGCACTAAGCTTTCAGCTTTAAGCCAGGATCGAAGGTTTCACCTTCCCGATTTCATTGTTATCCATTACATTCGTACCTCACAATCGTATCATTTAAGCATGCGTCCGTACATCCTGGCAGAGAACAATTGGAAGACCATAAAAGAAACGGCCTACGAACTCGCGATCTTGCCCTGGGGAGCTTGTGAAGCGCACAACTATCATCTTCCCTATGGAACAGACATTATTGAAGCGGACAACGTAGCCGCTGAAGCAGCGGGCATTGCCTGGCAACGCGGAGCAAAAGTAATCGTACTGCCGACTATTCCGTTTGGCGTCAATACTGGCCAGTTCGATGTCACCCTTGATATAAACATGAACCCCAGCACCCAGCTGGCAGTACTGAGGGACGTTGTGGAAGTGCTCGACCGCCAGGGAATTCATAAACTGATCATTTTGAATAGTCATGGGGGCAATGACTTCAAAACGATGATCCGGGAGCTAGGGCTTCGATTTCCAAAGATGTTCTTAAGTTCTTGCAACTGGTATCAGGCCGTCGATCAGAAATCATTTTTCGAAAACAAAGACGACCATGCCGGAGAAATGGAAACCAGCGTGATACTTCACCTCCGGCCTGAATTGGTTCGGCCTCTGAAAGAGGCCGGAGACGGAGCAGCAAAGAAGTTCAGGATGACCGCCATTCGTGAGGGTTGGGCCTGGGCAGAGAGAAAATGGCTGCAAGTAACCAGGGATACCGGTGTCGGAGACCCGCGCCAGGCTACACCGGAAAAAGGCGCCAAATACTTTAACGTCGTCGTGGAAAAGGTCGCAACTTTTTTTGTAGAGGTGGCGAAAGCGGATAACAACGACTTGTACTCATGATCCTAAGCTTGCTGAAAAAAATGGAGCATGCTATTGTTCCACTTTTAAGCCAACCCACGGCATCTTATCCAGGCAAGTACCAAGAAATGAACTTACCCCGTTCATAATCAGCTGATCTAACGGTTGGGCTAGCAGCATTTTAATTCTAACTATAGAATGGCTTCAGTCGTCTCCGCTTTGGATATCCAAAAATTGCCGAAGCCTTCGCCGATCTGAATGGTAAGAATCTGCAGGGCAAGCATCTCCAGAATGGCCAGAAAATTAAAAATTACACCGATCCGGGTTGGGTATGCTTCAATTAACTCAGTAAAGGAAAGTTTGGGCTTTTTCGTCAGCTCTTCCAGCAAATGCTTTTTCTGCGCTTCCACCGTATAGGGATACTGAATTACCTGATGGATTGGCTTATTTTTTTCTGCCTCCTGACGCTTTAAGATTTTTTCAAATACCGTCATCAGCTTAAAAATGGTCACATCCTGAAGCTCCGCTTCGACATTGGTGCTCTCGGCCAATACCTTTAGTTCTTTCATGATGTTTCCGCGCTTTTCCTTCATGAATTCTGTCTCCTCGAGCTTGTGAAAACTTTCAATGACAGATTTATATTTCTTGTATTCCAATAAATGGCGAACGAGCTCTTCCCGCGGATCTATCTCATTCCCCTGCTCATCCAGCTGTGGCCTTGGCAGCAGCATCTTGGATTTTATGCGCATCAAGGTGGCGGCCACCAGAATAAATTCGCTGGCCAATTCTATGTCCAGCTGTTCCATTTGGTGGATATAATTCAGGAAATCATTGGTGATCTTCGAAATGGGTATATCGTAAATATCCAGTTCGTCGCGTTCAATAAAAAACAGCAGCAGGTCAAACGGACCTTCAAAAAGGGGCAGCTTTACCTCAAAATTTTCGTTCATAGTCATAGTGGCCCACAAATTTATTTATTAATCCTATAAAACAGGCGGACATCTTGGAAATAACTACCTTTGTAGCTTATTTGAATGTGAATAAGCCTTTTAGAACACTGGCGATCAATTGCTTGTTAAGGGTTTAATGAAAAAAAATTCATGTTAATAACACCTGGAAAACTTTTAGCCAGTGTCAATAGTCCAGCGGATATCAAAACGCTCGATCAGGCTCAGCTGGTGCAGCTTTGCGACGAACTCCGCCACTTCATTATCGACAATGTATCAGTTTATGGGGGGCATTTTGGCGCAAGCCTTGGTGTAGTTGAACTCACCGTAGCCTTGCATCGGGTTTTTGACACTCCCTACGATCAACTGGTCTGGGATGTGGGTCATCAGGCCTATGGCCATAAAATTCTTACCGGGCGGAGAGATGAGTTTCATAGCAACCGGCAGTATAAAGGGTTGTCAGGATT
>DASUTP010000277.1:0-4174 GCA_036374515.1 Chryseolinea sp.
GAGCCAGTTGTTTTTTCAGTACCTGAAGTCGATGCAAAAAGATACTACAGCTTTCAGTTTATCGATTTATATACGCACAATTTTGCCTATTTAGGTTCGCTGAGCACAGGAAACAAAGCTGGGAAATATTTAGTGGCGCTGGAAAGTTGGGACGGAGAAATTCCTAAAGATATTACCGACGTTTTTCGTTGTGAAACGGGAATATTTTTCACCATTGTTCGCACTCAGCTAATTGATGCTAATGATCTAAATAATGTAAAGAATCTTCAGAATCAATATCGCCTACAAACATTGAATGAATATTTGGGGAAGACTTCGGTAAAAAACGAACGGAATGATGCATTTCCAATTTGGGTGGAAGGAGCGCAGTTTTCCGAGGCTTCGTTCAAATACCTGGATGCCATGCTCAAATTGATTGGGCCCATTGAAAAGGAAAAAACTCTAATAGATAAATTCAACAAATTGGGCCTCGGAACCAAAGAGGGCTTTGACATCAGTAACTTTGAACCAGAAACGCAAGAAGCCATTAAGCAAGGTATCAAAGATGGCTTTGCCAACATCGAGGCATTCATTAAAGCAAATTCAACAGATCCTTTAGGAAGTGCGAAAGTATTTGGCAGCAGAGCGTATTTGGAAAAAAGTGCCAAGGAGAATTATCATTTTGATAATATCTATCTGATCAGGGCTGTTGGGGCGCATTTAGGTATTTATGGCAACTCTGCTTCAGAAGCTATCTATCCCGCATTTTTAGTAGATGCTGACGGCGATCCTATGGATGCTTCTAAAAACAAATACACATTAACTTTTCCACCCAATAGACTTCCTCCTGTAAAATCGTTTTGGTCCCTTACCATGTACGATGGCAAAACACAATTACTCGTAGACAATCCGTTAGACAAGTATTTAGTAAACTCCACGATGAAAGATGCATTTGTTAGGAATAGAGATGGTTCGGTCACTTTGTACGTACAAAACGAATCGCCCGGAAAAAAACTAGAAGCAAATTGGCTCCCAGCTCCCAATGGTCCATTTTACTGTATCATGCGTCTTTATGGGCCAACGGATGAGGTACTGCAAGGATCATGGGTAAGCCCAAAAATGGTTAAACGAAACATTAATGTAAATCATGAATAGATTGTTTCCTTCAGCTTTATTCGTTTTAGGTGTTGCGCTAACCAGTTGTTCCACTAAAACACAGACCGAGACTTTATCACCAAAAGAGGCTCAGCAGATTGCCAAGGAAGCCTATATTTTTTCCTATCCAATGCTTATGGGGTATCAGGCCCAATACTACACGACGATGCCTCAGAGTCCTGGCTATCGCGGGCCCTGGAATAAAATGGCGCATGACACAATACCTGCTGACCATACGCGAAAAGATGTAGTAACGATGAATGGCGACACGCCTTACTCCGCATTTGGTCTGGATTTACGCGCTGAGCCCATGGTACTGTCCGTTCCAAAAATTACCGATAGATATTACGTGTTTCAATGCATTGACTTATTCACTCATAATTTCGCTTACATCGGTACCCGTACTACGGGCACCGAGGCTGGCAATTACCTTTTCGTAGGACCGGGTTGGAAAGGCGAAATTCCAAAAGAAAAATTCAAAGATATATTTCGCAGTGAAAGCCAACTTGTGACAATTATTGGAAGGACACAACTCAAAGGAATTAAGGACTTGCCCAATGTGCTCGAAATTCAGAAGAAATATCAATTGCAAACTCTCAGTTCGTTTGAAGGTAGAGAACCAAAAGCGCCACAAGAAACTGAATGGGTAACATTAAACCCTGAAGAATTTGGGGATGCCCGATTTGTTAACTACATCAATTTCTATCTGCCCATGATAGAACCATTTCACAAAGATGATTCCGCTGCTTTAAAAAGGTTTGAAAAGATTGGAATGAAACGAGGCGTTAGGTTCGACTCGACAAACTATTCACCTGAGACTTTAGAAGCAATTAACGCAGGAATAAATGATGCCATCAGCGATATTAAAGAAAAGGCCGAACACATTGCAGAACGTGTGAATGGATGGAATATGATGGATGCATTTGGCCCACGCGAGTTTTATAAAAACGATTGGTTACTGCGTGCCGCTGCCGTGATGGTAGGAATCTACGCTAATGATAAAATCGAAGCCTTTTACCCAATTGCCTATGTGGATTCGGACAATGAGGTTTTAGACGGAAGCAAGTATAGTTATAAGATCCGTTTTGAAAAAAAAGATTTGCCTCCTGCCAGGTATTTTTGGTCGGTTACGATGTATAATAAGCGAGCGGACGGCGTAGCCGGATACATGGTGGAAAACTCTATCAATCGCTACCTGATAAATTCTACAACGGAAGGATTGGTAAAAGATAAAGACGGTAATTTTACGATTTTTATTCAGCACGAAGTCCCAAGGGACAGAGCGCAAAAGGCTAACTGGCTTCCTGCGCCCAACGAACCGTTTTATCTTGCGCTACGAATCTATGGCCCAGAAGAATCAGCCATGAATGGAACCTGGAACCCCCCCGCTATAGAGAAAGTGAAATAAAAACTAGTAGCCACCGCTGGGTCTGCAAAATCGTTTTATACTTTTTGAAATTCACAATTTCTTAACCAGTACCTTATCGATCTTAACATGGTCCATGTCCACTACCTCAATTTCCAACCCCTTCCATGTTATTTTCTCGCCTGATCTGGGAATGTGATTGAGTTCTTGTAAAATCAATCCCCCAATTGTATTAATGCCTTCCAACTCGGGCGCGAGATCAATTTCAAAATGCATAATGAATTCGGCCATTGGGTATTGTCCATCAACGATCCATGAACCATCGTCTCGTTGCAGAAGTTGATACTCCTCGTTATAAAACTCGGAGACATCGCCAACCAGTGCCTGGAGGATGTCATCCATGGTTACAATACCTAATACAAGGGCATATTCGTTGGTTACAAGTGCGTAATGGACCCTCGACGTTTTGAATTTCTCCAACGCACTATAAGCTGACGTACTCTCGGATAAAAAATGAGCTGGCTTCAATAAACTTCGGACGTTAACCTTGTCGGATTGAATATGAACAAAAAGATCTTTCAAAGTTAACACACCCACCACTTCGTCCTTGTCCTTTTCGTAAACGGGATAAATTCTGTGGAGATCATTGTTAATGATGGCGCGTATAGAGTCAAAGTCATCATCAATATCAATAAATACAAGTTCGGCACGCGTCGTCATCAAAGAACTTATCTTTCTGTCGCCAAGAGAAAAAACTCTTTGAACAATATCCTGTTCAATTTCCTGAATCTCCCCGCCTCGCATACTTTCCTGAATGATGGATTTTATTTCTTCTTCGGTAATGTTGTTCTTCTTGGACGGTTTAATACCTAGTATCTTCAAAATAAGATCAGACGTGTGAGTCAGTATCCACACAAAGGGAAACGTCAATGAAGAAAGAAATTTCATCAAAGGAGCAACTCGAATGGAAATTCCCTCCGGATTGGATAAACCGATTCGTTTCGGTACAAGTTCGCCTAATACCAGTGAGCAATATGTAATACTTAACAAGACAATCGCAACAGCTAATCCATCAGCGAATGGCCGCACCGTTTCAAATTGTAAAAGCCAATTCTCTAAATCATTCGTAATATTTTCTCCGCTATAAATACCAGTGAGCAACCCTATCAACGTAATTCCAATTTGAACTGTTGACAAAAACCTTGTGGGCGATGTTGCAAGATCTATTGCTGTTTGAGCACCTTTTTTTCTCAGTTTTAGTGCAGCTTCCAGGCGAACCCTTCTAGCGGAAACTAACGCAATTTCGGACATTGAAAAAATGCCGTTGAGCAGGATAAGTATTAAGATAAATAGCAATTCCATTTAGTTTTCTGTTATGATCCGGATTACAAGCGACGGCCCTATCCTTAAATTTAGCCAAAACGTCAGTAACTGAATGGAATTAGCTCCAAATGGATAGAATTAACATACGCTCTTACCAAAGCATCTTTTTTCTTGTCGACAACTTGATTCGAACATCCAGAACTGCTTCAAACAACTGGTCAAGTCTCCCTGGAAGGATAGGTGGTGAGAGTGGGTAGGATTAGATCATACACTCGGGTTTAAACACAATTATCGGTGGCCAGGTTTAGAGGAATAATTTATGAATAAAGTTGACCGCTAATCTTTGGCCAA
>DASUTP010000278.1:0-2818 GCA_036374515.1 Chryseolinea sp.
GCCGCCCCCAGAAAAAAGACGAGAAGTAAAATACTTATTCGCGAAATATTCTGAGTGACCACCTGGACCGCCCGATTATTGTTCTGGTGCATCTTGGCCAACTCTTCGTTCTCCACTTCGTGCAGAATGCCCAGCAGCTGGGTAACGAAAAGGCTATTCGAATTGATGAGCGCCAGCTCCTGGTCCATTAACTTCTTGCTTTCGGCGCGTTGCTCTTTATCCAGGGCAACCATAATTTTGCCGACTTCCTCCAACGCTTTGTTTTGACGCTCGACGGACAAGGTGTCGATGGTGACATGAGTTTCTTCCTGCACCTGGAATTGAGTGGTGTCGGGTGCTATTTTCTTTTTATTGATTCCCAAAAGTTTGGCCAGCTTGGACCGGTCATCTTTCTGTTCTATCACCGAATCCTTTTTGTACGTGGTGACCACTTTCTTTTCCGTTGTTACAACGTTCGTGTCTGCCTTGATCTTTTCGCTTTGGATAATGGTTGAGAGCGTGTCGAGCCGATAAGACATGCGTGTATTATTGATGAGGTCGGATTTCAGTTTGAGGTAGGAGATAAAAAGTTTGTTGCGTTTGTTCAGGATATTCTTCATCGACAGGAGGCGCTGCTGCTGTGCAGTGTCCCAGGGCATCAGGCGCAACGAATCAATCTTATCAACCATTGATTTCGATTGAATGAGAAATGCTTCGTAGGGCTTTCGGGGATTCTTGATGGCATCAGCACGCTGCAACTGATCTAACCGGGTAATATCCTGGAATATTTTGTTTAAGGCTTTCAGCTTTTCATTGGGAACGGATAGCTGGTCTACAGTGGACATCATTTCCCGAAAGCCAAAACGAGTAATGCCCAGCGCCAAAAGAATGGCCACGAAGACAAGCAGAAAACCCGCCACGACCTTTCGCGTTACTGAATTAGGACTTTTCTCTTTATATGGCATTGTCGACCTCAATAATCTCCGACAAGTTAGCAGATATTATACCAACGAATAACCCCTGAAATCAATTTAAGTTCACGCTAATTTTTGTAAAAAGCCTTGAAATAAGGTCAGCCATACACCCATTTCACCAGCGTAAGGGATGCCAGGAAGCAAATTACTATGGAAACAAGGTCCAATAAAATTCCAGCCCTCACCATGTCCTTCATTCGAATATATCCGCTGGAAAAGACAATAGCGTTGGGAGGGGTGGCGATAGGGAACATAAACCCTATACTAGCGGCTAACGTGACGGGCATCGCCAAAAGGATCGGATTTATCTGCATGCCCTCGGCAATCCCAAAAATCACGGGAACAAAGATCTGAACCAACGCAACGTTGCTCATGAATTCAGAAAGAAGCACGGTGGCTACAATAAGCGCTAAAATCAGCCACACGCTAAAGGAGGTTTGCGCCGCCAGCCATTGTCCGACGGTCTGGATAATTCCAGTTTGCTCCAGGCCCTGCGCCAGGCATAACCCTCCACCGAATAGGAAAAGGATGCCCCATTGAAGGTGTTCCGTATCTTTCCAGGTTAGAAGAAACTGGTTTTTAGCAATGTTTACCGGCATGATAAACATTAATATTCCGCCGGTCATCGCGATGTTTGTGTCATTCAGCAGATCCTGCTTAAAAATATACGTGTTCCAAGCTTGTTGAAAAATCCAAAAGAAGGATGTCAATCCGAATATTGCCATTACAAGCTTTTCCTCCTTAGAAATTTTTCCCAACTCGTGAAGTTTCGTGTTGATCAAATCATCGGTGCCTTCGACTTTCGACAGATTGTTGGGGAAAAGGATCCTCGTGATTATCAAATGCGTACTTAAAAGCAGAAGCACGGCTACCGGTACCCCTACCAGCATCCATTTTCCGAAGTCAAGCTTTTGATGGTAGAATTCATCCAGCAGCCCCGCGAAGACGACATTAGGGGGTGTCCCGATGATGGTGGCTAATCCACCCAATGTTGCGGCATAACCCACCATCAGCAGCAGCCCCATAGCAAAATTCCTTTCCTGCGGAGGGAGCTCGTGTAGCATAGCCGAATCGTTAGTTTTAAGCAGTTTAATGACAGAGACAGCAATGGGCAGCATCATCATTGCTGTTGCCGTATTGCTGATCCACATACTTATGAAGCCTGTTGCTATCATAAATCCCAAAATAATTCCATTGCCCGACGTCCCGGTGATCCGGATCAGGTTCAAAGCGATGCGTTCGTGCAGGCGATGCTTTTCCAACGCAAGTGCAATCATAAATCCGCCGAGAAAAAGAAAAATAATGGGATTAGCATACGGGGCAGCCGCTTCGCGCATCTTCATAACGCCCAGCAACGGAAACAATACCAGCGGAATGAAAGAGGTTATGGGAATAGGCGCCGCTTCCGCTACCCACCACGTGATCATCCACGCTGCAATCGCCAGCACCTTGTTTGCGCCGGGAGAGATAATGGAATCAGGTAAAGCGATCCAAATGATAATAAAAAGGAGCGGCCCCAAAAAGAATCCAAGTTGCTGCCCTGACCGTAAGAGATTCACGTACGCTGTTTGAGTTTGTTCAAAACTAGTTTTTTTGATATCCTGTTCAAATTATTTTTCAGGCATTTCGAGTTTGTCTGTTCGGCTTTCAGCGCGATTTTTTGCGTGCCTCCGTAACAAATCAGTTGTTCGATTCGACTATTGATCGCCGTCAACCTTAAATCAACTGAGAATTTTTAAAATAAAACTTCTGTTAACAACGACTAGTAGCCAAAGTGAGGGTATGTGATGGATCTCGCCATGCAAATAAAAGAACAAACCTTTCTCAAGGAAAAGGATCGCCTGTTAGGATTTATTCGTAACCGC
>DASUTP010000279.1:0-19066 GCA_036374515.1 Chryseolinea sp.
AGTTCTCGATATCAGTGACCCCTTCAACGCCGTAATGATTAAGAGTTATCCTGAGCTACATGCATACGACGTCATCCCCAACGGAGGGGTGTTAATCCTGACAGGGAATGATGGAATTGTACAATACGACTACAGTGATCATTCGGCGATCACCAAATTAAGTACCATTCCCGTCCAGCGATGAGCGTCATAATGATAAGGTCCGGATTGTTATCTTTTGGAATGTGCGTCAGCATGTTCGTTAGCGCGCAATTCAGCACGACCATTGCGCCGCCCAACCTGGCCGTTAAGTTGAGCGTGCCCCACTTATTTTATTTTTATCCCTCCGTACAAATCGGGCTGGAGCACAAGCTGTTAAAAAATATCAATTTGCAATACGACCTAGGTTGGGTATTTAATGTCAATTCGAACGATTCGGAAAGTTATCAAAATAAAAGAGGCTTCCGTGGAATTGCAGAGATCCGGTATTACGTTCCTTCACCTCCCAAAGTCCCTTTTTATATCGCCGGCGAATTCTACTACAGTCGCATCAGCTTCGATCGCTCGCAAGTCATTGGATACAAATGCGAAACAGGCAATTGCTCATATTTTGAATATCGTACTTACAAAGTTGAAAACGATCACCAGGGAGTTGGCTTGAAGTACGGCATGCTGCTTTTTCCCGGCTGGAATAAAAACAGATCTTTCTTTTTCGACGTCAACGGGGGACTCGCCTATCGAAGCATTGCCTATCATGACATAGGCAGGCCAATACCCGCTAATGCGCAAGTTTTTGAAAATGATTCCTCCGATTTCTTTTCTCCAAAGGAGACCGACCATTATGAATTTCGTTTGATCCTAGGTGTCCGCATTGGCTATGCTTTTTTCTGATAGCTCGCGGTAGACTAAGCAACCCGTAAGAATTTCAGACCTTTTCTTTTAAGTAGGCAAAGGAATTGTTCAATGTCGCTTCCGGTGTAGGTGTTAGATCCCGCTCGAGATAATAGTGTTCGACACCTGATTTTTTCGCTGCGTCAAGAATGGCTGGGATTTCAAGCACGCCCGACCCGGGATCAGCCATCTTGCCAAAGAGTGGTAACCATTGCTCTACACTGCCGCCGTCACCTGAAAACCGGATGGGTTCCGAAGCATCTTTCAAATGCAGCATTTTAAATCTTCCAGGATATCTGTTCAGATATTCGACAGGACTTGCACCGGCGGCCGTCATCCAGAAGATATCAAGTTCAAACTTAACATTCTTCGCGTCAGTTTGCGCAAGAAGAGTATCCATTAAGGTCTTGCCATCTTTAACAGTGTGTTCGTATCCGTGGTTGTGATAAACGAACGTTAAGCCATTCTTTGACATCTCCTCGCCAAAACTATTAAACTCATCCGCAAGCTTATTAAAATCACTTCTGTCTTCCGGATTGCTGATTGCGGGTATCGCCACGTATTTAGTACCGAGGGACGACAAACCTTCCATCGCTGGGCCCATGTTCGTTCTCATCGTCGCCAGGTCAAGATGGGCGGATGGCGCGGTGAGTCCGAGATCCTTTAAAATATTTTTTACATCAGATGGCTTATAACCATAAAATGCGTTCTTGCTGATTCCGAGCGTTGGCGCAAAGCGGTTCCAGCTCTCAATGGTTTCCCGCGCACTAAAGTCATAGGGACCAAAGAATTCAATTTCCTTATAGCCAATGTTTGCAAGTTTGGCGAGAGTTCCTTTAAAATCGCTGGCCACCATGGCGGGAATTGTAAACAACTGGATCCCTACAGGTCTAGTCTTTTTACGGACCGCTGCAGCTAAAGGTCCTGAAAATGTCATACCCGCAAGCGTTGCCGCGGAAGTTTTAAGAAATTGACGTCTTGAGTTCATAAATATCTTTAATGTGTACAACTTACACAATTAGCGTGATTTTCAAAACTCATTTTTTAAACATCGTAGTTCCATGAATGAACCGCTGATAGGGCAATTGCAATGCAGACATAATCAGACTGACGATCGCAGGTGGATACGTAGTTTCCAGCAATTAAACGCGCAGATAATTTGGCGGGAAAAAATGCACAGATGTGAATACTGCGGACCTAACTTTTTCTTTCGCAATATTCCCCGGTGCTGAAAATATTGAGCGGGACGGATCTTTACAGCTTTTTTTTTCTAATGCTTTTGTTTTCCCCAGGCGAATGAACAATTTAGTGTGATTTTTACAATTATTTTACCATGAATGTATTGGAGTTTGATAAGATTTTGAGTGGTGAAGATGCACCATCCCATTCTACAACAGGAAACTGGCTTTTGCCTCTTACGCTTTTACTCATCATCAATGCGGGCATTCCCTTTCGTGGAAATGCGCAAGCCCAGGAAGCGCCCTATGAAACCATCGGCTTGCAGGATCTGAAATCGTTTAAACCAACCGATGGCAATTGGAAACTCGCCGGTGATGTGTTTTACGATTTGAACGTGGCGGGAAAAGGAAAAATAACATCCGGGACCGGAGTTCTGGTGAACGATTTATCCGGGAAGGCCAAAAGTCATTTATTCACAACCATGGAGCATGGCGACATCGACATCGAGCTGGACTTTATGATGGAGAAGGGTTCAAATGCAGGAATTTACCTCCAGGGCCGCTATGAGATCCAGATGTTTGACAGTTGGGGAGTACATCCCGCGAAGGCGAGTGATTGCGGTGCGATATATGAACGCTGGGACGATAAACGCCCAGAAGGAATGCAGGGATTTGAAGGTCACCCGCCGGCGCAAAATGTAAGTAAAGCGCCTGGACTTTGGCAGCATTACCGGATCGAATTCCGGGCGCCGAAGTTTGATTCCAACGGCAAAAAAATTCAAAATGCGCGGTTCGCAAAAGTAATTCACAACGGAGTGGTTATACACGAAAACGTGGAAGTCACCGGCCCCACCCGTGCTGCAGCGTTCCTGGATGAAAAGCCGACAGGCCCAATTATGATTCAGGGAGATCATGGGCCCGTTGCCATCCGGAACATCCGCTACAAAGCTTACACCGGTGAGAAGGTTGCGTTGTCGGATCTTAAACTTGCTGCTTACGAAGGCAGATTTTCATCTCTGACCGAACTTGCCGGCGCCAAACCTGTCAAGACCATGGATATTGAGTTGTTACAACACCAGGGAACCGAGACAATGGATTACTATGGAGGAAAGCTCAACGGAACCATCCGCATTCCAAGAGCCGGTCAGTATTTTCTAAACCTTCATTTAAAATGGATCCCCGATGATACGAATCCAACCAATCCAAACGGCGGCGGCGAGCTAAAGATCGCAGGTAAAACCATTATGACCGTTGACGGCAGAAAGAGCGGACGAGCATCTGCTGTCGTGAATTTGGAAGCCGGTGAACATCCGGTTGAATTGGTATATTACAAAACCTTCAGGCACTGGTATCAGCCGGCCAATGACATTGTATTCGGAGTGGAAGCGGCGGGAATTGCTTATTCCAACCTCAACTCAGTTCTCCTGTTTGCCGAAGCGGTGGGCGCCATTGTAGTCCCAGTCGGGCAAGATCCCGTTATGGTAAGAAGTTTTGTCAATCACAAGGGAAAGAAAAAAACCCATGTGATTTCAGTCGGTGAGCCGGCTGGTGTAAATTACAGCTATGACCTTGAGTCAGGAAGTTTGCTCCAGGGGTGGCGTGGCGACTTCGTTGAAACCACATTGATGTGGCATGACCGGGGCGAGCCGCAGCTTGCCCAACCTCTGGGAAGCGTAATTGAATTTTCGGGCAAGCCGTCGGTTGCATTGCTTCGGGATAAAAATGACGTGTGGCCGGACTCCAATGCCACTTACAATTACCTTGGATACGACATAAGCAAAACGGGGGATCCCACTATAAAATATGCTGTAGGCCAAACGTCAATAAAGGAAACAGTTTCTACAGACAATTCGGGCCTTAAGTTATTCCACAACATTTCCGTTACATCGGGCAATGGTGAAAATGCGTGGTGCCGCATTGCAGAAGGCAGCAGCATCGTAAAGTTACCGAATGGTCTGTACGCCATTAACGACAAACAATTCTTTATACAGCTGGCGGACAAGACCGAGCCGCTCATCAGGAAATCTTCAGGCTCCGGTATGGAATTACTGCTTCCCCTGAAATCTAAGGATAATAACGGCTCTATTAATTACTCGATAATCTGGTAAACACGACATTCTAAGATGAAACCCCATATACTACACTATACCTGCTGCCTGGTCGCGATTATGCTTCTTACTTCGTTTGTTGCCTGCGCGCAGGACGATCAGCCGAAAAAGGAAGGAGCATTGGAAAAGGAAGAAGACTACTACCGTCTTTTTTCATTACCAGTCCCCGAGCATATTATTTTGGAAGTTGGAGGGCTGGCAACACTGCCGGACGGTAGCCTTGCCGTATGTACGCGAAGAGGCGAGGTATGGATCGTTTCAAATCCTTATGTAACTGGGTTTGAGCGACCCATTTTTAAACGTTTTGCGCACGGCATGCATGAGCCGCTGGGTCTTGCAGTTAAAGGTTCGGATATTTATGTAACGCAACGCAGTGAGCTGACACGGTTGCGTGACAGTGACAAAGATGGTGTTGCCGATTCGTACGATAAAATCTACTCGTGGCCGCTGTCAGGAAACTATCACGAGTATTCCTATGGTCCACTCTTTCTCCCGAACGGGAACATGTATGTGACTCTCAACCTGGGATGGAGTAACAGCCTCGGTCATGGCGTTAGTCTCGCCCCATGGCGGGGATGGTTGTTGGAAATAACGCCCGATGGGAAGATGACGCCCATTGCCGCCGGGTTACGTTCACCTGCCGGCTACGGATTTAATGCTGATGGTGATCTATTTTATACTGAAAACCAGGGCGATTGGGTTGGGTCCGGTCGAATGACACACCTGGAAAAAGGTGACTTCGCGGGAAATGCGGAAAGCCTGAAATGGTCCAGCCTTCCCGGCTCTCCTGTTGCTTTGAAACCGGGTGACGTTCCAAGTACAGGCAGACCGTTGTATGATATATCCAAAGAAGTAAAAGGCATTAAACCTCCGGCGATCTGGTTACCTCATGGAATTTTCGGGATTTCCACCTCAGGCTTCGTTTACGACAGCACGAAGGGAAAGTTCGGTCCATTTGAAAATCAGCTGCTTGTAGGCGATCAGGGTCAAAGTAAGATCATGAGAGTGGCACTCGAAAAAGTGAAGGGACAATATCAGGGTGTCGTTTTTGGTTTCAGGGAGGGGTTTTCGTCAGGTATATTAAGAATGTCGTGGGGACACGACGGCTCCTTGTTCGCAGGTATGACCAGCAGAGGCTGGTCGTCGACCGGCCAGCAGCTGTACAGCCTGCAACGCTTAGCCTGGACGGGTAAGCTCCCCTTTGAAATGAAAACCGTCCGGGCAATGCCTGACGGGTTTGAGATTGAATTTACGATGCCTGTAAATAAGGACCTTGCCATTAATCCTGAGTCCTATAAGGTAACCGGATTTAACTACAAGTACCACGCTTCGTATGGAAGTCCGGTCATCAACACCAAGCAATGTCCCGTTCGCGGCATCGTGGTATCCGACGACGGCCTTAAGGCACGCCTGGTGATCGATAGCCTGCGGCTGGGCTACATTCACGAAATCGTTGCGGAAGGAGTCAGGGCGCAGAATGGCAAATCGCTGCTGCACAATACCGGGTATTATACGTTAAATGAAATTCCTGACGGAGAAAAATTAAAGATCGCACTTGCTGCGCCGAAGCACGACCATGCGGCGATGGCGCCTGTGGCCGTAAAAAAGACTGCCCCAACAAAGCCAGCCCCCAAGGCTGTTGCGAACAAGCGCGTTACAAAGAAGCCGGCGTCATGGGGTGCTCCTGATCATACGATCACCATCGGTACAAAGACGGGACTTAAATTCAATCCGGAACAATTCCAGGTAAAAGCGGGAAGTAAGGTGCAGGTGATCTTTAATAACAATGATGACATGCTTCATAATTTCGTCGTCGTCATCCAGGGTTCGGCAATTCAAGTGGGCGAAACCGCTATGAAACTTGGACTTCAAGGGCAGGAGAAAAATTATATACCGGAAACACCGAAGGTATTATTTCACACAAACATCCTTCAGCCGCACAGCAGCGAAACCATCTTCTTTGTCGCCCCGGACAAACCAGGTGATTATACATTCGTCTGTACGATTCCAGGGCATTTCTATTCCATGCAGGGAACAATGAAGGTGGTTAAATAGAATGTGCAGAGCCCCTTTTCCAGTAAGACGATAATTTTCAGGGGATTAGCATCAGTTACTTTCGGCGACGGGCAAAAAATTCTGATAGTGCTCGTAGTATTGCATGATATTACGAACATATACCCTCGTCTCGAACCCGCGGCAGTGTCCATGCTTTACGACAGGGTCGCTATAGTACTTGTGTGTCGATTTATTCAGGAGCATAACCTCCACGTTATCACTCCAGACATTCGGATTAAGATTGTACTTTATCGCCAGCGCCCTGGCATCGTGAATATGACCGATACCGGCATTGTAAGAAGCCAGACTGAACTTGATTTTATCTTCATTAGAAAATTCAGGCTTATCAAAATGGTTATAAATCCAACGCAGGTATTTAGTTCCGGTAGCGATATTCAATTCAGGAGATGACAATTTTGCAAAATTAATCTTATATGTTTTTGCCACCGAGGGCATAAGCTGCATCAAACCATATGCGCCCACAGGTGAAACGATGTGCGGTCTGAAACGAGATTCCTGATGTATTATGGCAGCAATTAATTTCCAATCGAATGCTTCCTTCACCGCATATTGCTTTATCAATGCATCGTACTTTGAAATCGTGCCTTGACGGATCACTGGCATTTCATATTTTAATTTCTCTTTAATGAACACTGAGTGGTCGCCATATTTTTGAATGGTATACTTATAATCCACCGTGTGTCTCTTTTTTGCATGCCAGGCGTTGAAATGGTCTTTGAGCGATTGGGAATGTGGATTGAACGCGAAGGCTACCGGTTGTTCCCGCTGTATGACGGTATGCTCCCTGAGGTGGGGGAAGTAAGAATGCATAATTAAAAAATCGTGCTTGTCGACAACGAGGCTCGGGAATTGTTTTTTAGCCACGCGTTCAAGTGCGATTTCTTTGCTCAGCCCAACTTCAAGATGATTGATGGAATCAACGAGATCCTTTGGAATTGAATCGTTTTCATTCATCCAAAAATGCACCGGCGAATGGTGAATTACATGTGGCGTCATTTTCGTGGATTCGCCGGCCTCCTTTACGTCCAGGGTGGCAAGAATAACATCTGAATGATACAATGTATTGCTGAATGGCGTAATGGAATCCATCGCCTCATTTACGAACAACGTACCCATTGCAACATCAAAATCTCCCATGGACATGCTGTCGTACATTTGCTTGTAGTTCTCAACCGTCACAATATCGATAGCCATATCAGCGTGCTTGGCATACAACTGGAGCAGCTCGAATTCCAGGCCGTATTCTTCTCCATCATACAGGAAAAAAGAATTGATCGAGTGAAGCGTTAAGACCTTTAACCTTTTCTTTTCCAGGGGATATCTGGGATTCGGAGGTGGCCGCCTGAGAATAAAAGGGGGAGTTGTCGCCTTAACAGAGTCTAACGAAACCTGGGCAATTGGTGCTGGGTTACTGGTTTCAGTCTCCTTAACTTCGGACATCCTGCCGCATGAAACGAGCAACAGCGTCAATGAAAAAACAGCGGGAACGCGGGAAGGGATAGTCATACAGGAAAAGCGTTACTAAAGAAACAGAAAAAAATTTCATTACCATACTTCCACGTCCTTAATCTTGTCCCCTTTTTTCAGGTATTTAATTTTTGTTAGGTGAAATTTAAACAAAACCGGGCGCGATTGGAACCTATCAGATGACTGGTCGGAACGTGTCTGGGCCAATCGTATTCATGTTCCATGTTTTGGCGCTGGACGAATTGTCTGAGAACATCTCGACACGAGCGCCGGCTGACCCGATGAAGAGGAAAAGGGAGACTCTAATGCAGATCGAACGTTCTAACCAAATCGCGGTTTGGGGCATCATTATGACAGCTCACACAACTTCCACCTTTGCCTTCAATGCTCACGGCCGGTGTTCCATCCAGATGATATTCAGCCCAAAGCCATCCATCTCCGGCATTTGGATCCGGCGGCGCTTTCTTCATCACCGCGTAAAGGATCACCATTGAATTCACATGAATTTCCTTCACAAGAACAGAACCCATCGGGAACGAACCGTTCGATGGTATTTCCCCGTTGGCGTCCAAAGCCTGCGCGGCAGTTGAATTAAAACGAAGGCGATACAAGCCGTGTGGGCTCTGAGGCGCCGGCGCAATGAGGTTCCCTGACTGATAGTAGGTATAGCCGGAAGCATCGGCTTCTTCAAAAAGACTTGCATCCGTCGCGTTTACGTAGTTGGGGTCTGCCAGATCGTGATAGACGCACGACTTGAAGAGTATTACACAAACGATTAGCGCAACCAAGAATTTTAAACTTGTCATAGTATCCCAAAGTAATAAAATCCATTCCGCGATCTTGTCCGTCAGGCGACAAATATACGCGACGGAGCACTGCATTATTAAGTTATCCACCATTATCGCTTGCCTTTGAGCAAACAATCGAGTATATGAATGTAAAATACTATACCGCTAAATTCATTAAACATAGTGCCACGGCACCGGTACGAGTCTCAGCGCTATGATTTGGTTTCAACGAATTTCTTCTCGCAGTGTTCTTTTAACCTTAGGGTCATCAATTGCAAACGCTTAAATAGATCAGCCCGAAATTCCGCGGGTAACGGAGATTCACCTGTATTCATAAAACGACATGAAAACAGGCTGGTTCTATCATCGGATTTCTTGAACACATATTCATAAACCAGAGCAAGGTTCATTTCGGGAATGTTGTATCGTTCAGCAAACATGATCCCATCGTCGTTAACTGTCATTCGCAGGGGTGATAAGGTTGCAGCAAAATTGTCGAACGTACAGCGATGCACGCTTCCGACATAAACTCCGCTTCCCTCCTGCTCCACTCTTTTCAGGTTTGGCTGCCATTGAGGACGTTCTGGTATTGCTGTCACCGTCATATAAACTTCCATGTAAGGGGCGGCAATTCGCGTTCCCAGGTATGAGGTATTGTCAGTCCGATATTCATTTTGAGGCGACGGGGGTTCCGGAACATTTTTTCTCGCTTCGTTCAACAGCGCAAACTGGTAATTAATTTTTCCGATAGAAGAATATTCTTCTGATGACGCCGTCCACATCATGTCGTCGGTTTCATCCTGAGCATGTTGTAAGAACTTTTCTGTAAACAACAAATATTCGTTGTTGCCAATACTGTTTTTCAAAAGCCGGTGAGCGACGATCATTTCTATCCCGGAAGGCTTCACAAAACGTCCGACCCTTATTTCGGCAACAGGGCCATGGTGAACGACAAACTTCAAGGTAAGGTTAATAATCGCCTGACAAGCCCCGCATGGACAAATGGTATGCTGTTGCATCCATTTACGCTGATAATGGAACGCATTAAAGATTTTAAGACAAGTACCTTGAATTTCTTTTCTGGAGGGGGCAGGACCTTTCTTGATTAGTAAAACTGCATCACCCTCGACTTCGGCTAACTCATAATCCTGACCCACTGCGTTAACAATTGCATCGATCAGGTAGTTGATCGCATGCGATGAATGCGTGAGTTCCGTACTGTTCATGAACTCGGTGAATCCACTGATATCAGGGATCAGGATCGTAGCATTCATTTCGGCCATGATCTAATCGGGCGTTGTACGAAGTTAACGAAGATTATCTTTTTTTGTCAAATGCCCTGCAGAAACATTCCACTTCCTCGTTTGTCGGGCTAAATTCACGCTGGCTCATCCATCGATTTAACAATATTGAAATTTCCAGCACACGGAAGGCTTTAAAAAATTAAAAAGACCAATGTGACGGCAAAAAATTGATAATATGCATGCAAATGGTGCTAAAAAGATTGAAGAGCCTAAACTGGAAATTATATGCAAAAGTAATTTTTACCGTTTTAGGTATTGGATGGATAATAAACCAAGTTGATATACGCGAAGTTGGTAGATATTTAAGTGATGTACCTGTCGCCATAATGTTAGCTTGTGTTGTCATTTTTAATCTTTCTAAAATTTTCTGTGCTATCCGGCTTAACATTTTTTTTAAGCAGGAAGGGGTATTCATGTCCGAACAAGAGAATATAAAACTTTACTACAAAGGAATGTTTTACAATATGCTTTTGCCGGGAGGCATCGGAGGCGACGGATATAAGGGATATTACTTACGCAGCACACTCCAGGTGCCTGTCAAGAACCTGGTACGCCCCATCCTATGGGATCGAATCACAGGCGCCCTCAGTATTGCTATTTTTATTTTGATATTGTTAAATTTTCAACCTTTCATCCCCAGTCAGCAGTTAATAAAATTTCTCCTCCTCTTCTCTCCGCTCTTCACCTACATTGGCAGCATGGTGGTTTCAAATCTTGTGGTTCCCTCCTATCGCAATGTTTTCCATTCGACCACGATGCTGTCATTCCTGAATCAGCTCCTTCAGGGTATAATCGTGACTTTAATTCTGTACGGTCTGCAAATACCGGAGCGCTTATTGGATGACTATCTATTTGTTTTTTTCGTTTCTTCTCTGGCAACAATTCTGCCCATCACCCTGGGCGGGGTTGGTATTAGAGAATTTGTGTTTATAAAGGCAGCGGAAATCAGCGACATCGATCCAGGCACAGCGGTAGCATTATCTGTCCTTTTTTTCGCAATTACCCTAGTGAGTTCGTTGCTTGGTAGTTTTGTAAAACTGAATGGCAAACGGCCATCCGTCGATGAGAAAAGAATCCCCTAAGGTTGTAATATTGGGGAAGGTTTTTCTGATCACCTAAGCGAGGTTGCCATATCTGACGCCGGGGCAAGATCTGGTCGGGAGTCATCGCCCGGCAGACACCCTTCGAAACACTATGACCACTTTCTCGTTGGAATAAGTGACACCGATACGCAAGTTTAAGTGTGGTTGTAAATCTTACGGGCAATTCATACCTTTTATTTTAATCGGTAATAAATAGGGGGATCATTCACCAAAACAAATATATATGATTATCGTGCACGATATCTTCATTTGTAAGCCAGGCAACGCTTCGAAGCTTGCTAAAAAATTCAAGGAAGGCATGGGCGGTGCCTCCGAGCTCGTCAATATCATGACAGACATGACCGGGCAGTTCAATAAAGTAGTGATGGTAACACAGCACGAAAGTCTGACGGCATATGAGAAAAGTTGGGAAAAGTATCAGGAGAAAAGTGAAGAGATGAAGAAGATGGAGGAAGCGATGACTGGCTATCAGGATATGTACCTGACTGGCTCGCGTGAAATTTATCAGGTTTGGTAAAAAAATAACAAGAAAGCGATTGCGGTAATCGCCATTATCACGGCTAACCGGACCCAAGCCCGGTGCATGGATATCCACAAAGTGAAACTTGTACGTGCCGCAACGCTTTCAAATGTTCCGTATGCGCCCCGGTCTTCGCCGACAGGTTCCCAAAGGTTATTCTTTCGGTCCGGATCGGCAGGTGTTTCGGTTTGCTGGCCCGAATAACCTTGGCGTGAAAGTACCCAGTCCGCATACCATGGGGCGATCTTGTTGCCAACGATTGCCTTATACGTTGGAAAACCAACCAGTACTTCCCTTCTGTTATGCTGTGCTGCAAAGACAATTGCTCTTGCTGCAACTTCAGGCTGATAAACTTTTCCCATAGGTTGCGCTTTATTAGGCAACTTGCTTAAAACCCAACCAAACTGGGTCGTGTTCATTGCCGGAAGCTGCACCATGCAGGTCTTGATCGCACTCTTGTCGTGCTTTAATTCAGTTCTCAGTGAGTCATAAAATCCTTGCAGGCCATGCTTGGCGCCGCAGTAAGCTGATTGAAGCGGGATTCCCCTGTAGGCCAGGGCAGAGCCGACAAACACGATCGCACCCTGGTTACGAGCCTTCATCCGACGCAACACAGACATCGTGGCGTAAATGCTTCCTAAATACGTCACATCTGTTACACGCCGGAACTCTTCGGCTGTTATCTCAGTGAATGGAGCAAATACGCTGTTCATCGCATTGTTGATCCAAACGTCGATGGGCCCCCACTCGCGTTCGATGCGCTCAACGGCAGCTTCTATTTTTTCAGCGTCGGCGAGGTCAAGAACTATCGGTAGGGCCGCACCTCCATATTCGCGAACTTCCCTGACAGTTCCTTCCAATTGAGCGACATCCCTCGCGATTAAAGCTACTCGCGCACCCTGCTTAGCAAATTCCCATGCTGCTACTCTGCCAACACCGCCGGTCGCCCCCGTGATCACGACAACTTTGTTCTTGAAGAAGGTCTGGTCGGCGTTAAACAGGATATCCCAACCCCCACCATAAGCGTATTTTGTCTTTCCTTTAATGAGGGAAAAAATAATAATTAGCGCTCCCGATACAATACTATTCCATGAATTAGCCGCAATCGTATATGATAACAGCAATGGAGAAAGTACAAGCCAGATCCCTAGCACTGTATTCAAATACCTCGCTCCCCGATTTACTTCCCAAATTGCTATTACACCGACTGTAACTGCCAGGGGCCCGGCAATGAAATGATTGATGGCAGCCGATCTTTCAAAAACGGTTAACTCAGGCGATACCATGATCCAGAGACCTATCAAAACGGTGACCATCGCTGCCCACATATCATTGCACCTTTAAATTTTCCAAATGTCTTCCCCAAAAAGCATCCCAGAGCGAGTACCCACGGCGTTGTACACGCTGTAAATACTGAAGGCTCGCAAGCACTTCGTCCATAGCGGGACTTATCATTACAATCGAGATCACTGCCGTAACAAGGCACAGAGTGCACCACGCGCCCACAACGACCGGTTGCAGTA
This sequence comes from Chryseolinea sp., assembly GCA_036374515.1. Classification (GTDB taxonomy): domain Bacteria; phylum Bacteroidota; class Bacteroidia; order Cytophagales; family Cyclobacteriaceae; genus Chryseolinea. The sequence goes on from DASUTP010000279.1 coordinate 12,938, forward strand.
TCACGAGCAAAACACTTGTAAGGCCAAGGGGACCAGTGGCGATGCCAAACAATACTACGATCCATGGCTTTGTCCGCCAGCGTTGCACACCCCCTATTACACCGGTCACAGCATCCAGAAAATAGCTAAAGGCTCCCAGCAACGCGTCCGGTACCGGCAGCGCTTTGGAAACCGGGGAGTTTAGGACGCGCTTACTTCCGTCTGCAAAAAAAGGATCCCAAACCGACGACACAACATCAACCTGATATAATCCAAGATAGAGCGCGATGAAAAATCCTACCATCGCGATTGCAATCAGCGGCCAGCGTTGTGACCATGCGGAAGGATTATAATCCCACGCAGGGGGAATCGTCGAAGAACCAGAATTCATGACAATGGATTTTAAACTGTTCGAAGCAAATTAAACTCTCCCATTGTTTTACAAAAACAATGCACTCTTCCTGAACCAGCGGTAACCAAAAGGACCTAACTTTATATTGGCGCTTCCATCAATAGGGTCGTACTGCTGATCCGCAAAGCATTCTATAAGATGATCCATCCTGCCTTCCTGAACTTTTAATGTCAGGCTACACGCCGTGTCACTAAAGTTATGGACAGCAATAGCATATCCATTTTTCCAAAAGCAACCGTGGGCCAAAACCGCGGGATTGCCGGTGTCCAGAAGTTCATAATTTCCCCAGCCAAACTCCAAACATTCTTTCCTCACACTTATCGCCCTCTCCATCCAATTCAAAAGAGAATTACTGTTCCTCATTTGATCGTGAACATTTACTTTGTCAAATGCAAGCTCCCCTTCCTTTATCACCGGAATAGGAATTTTTTCTTGCTGACTTGCGGAAAATCCTCCATGACGTTCGGTGGACCATTGCATGGTGGTGCGTACACTATTTCTTTCCGGCAACGATAAGTCTTCGCCCATGCCAATCTCATCGCCATATCTCAATACCGGCGTTCCGGGCAAAGAGAACAACAGGCTGTAGGCAAGTTCAATCCACTTCCTGTCATTACCCAACATCGGCGCCAGCCTCCGGCGTATACCCCTACCGTAAATGCGCATATTTTCATCTGGAGCAAATGCTTTATACACTTCCTCCCGCTCGTTATCCTCCAATCGTTCCAGATCCAGTTCGTCATGATTGCGAATGAAAATTCCCATCTGTTCCTTGACAGATGTTTGTGGTAATTTCTTAAGCGATTCTGCCAATGGAGAAGCGTTTCTCCTTGCCAGGGCCAAAAAAATATGATTATTGACATAAAAATTCAGAAGCATCTGCACCTGATCGCTTTTGCCAAAGAAATCCTTATATTTTTCCGGTTCAGTGTCGACCTCGGCAAGAAGTACTGCATCTTGTCGTTGTTCCTCAACAAACGTCCGGATGTCCCGCAAGAATTGAAACGGATCGCCATCGAACTTTTCGTTTCCCTTGTTTCGCATCATATGTGGAACCGCATCCATTCTGAATCCTGCAATACCAAGTTTCATCCAGAAGTGCATTATATACTGCAGTTCCTCCAGCACCTGGGGGTTAGTTAGATTTAAATCCGCCTGATGCTGGTAGAAGGTATGGTAATAATACATTCCCGCCACCTGATCGTATTCCCAGTTTCCGTTTTGATGATGGGAAAAAATTACGTCCTCATGAGAGTTTTCCGGCTTCTCATCGAGCCATATATAGTATTTATGATACTTCGAATTCTTATCCTTCCGCGCCGCCTGGAACCACGGGTGGTCTACTGACGTGTGATTCATCACCAGATCAATGATCACACGGATACCACGTTCTTCGGCGGCGTCGAGAAACTCAACAAAATGTCCCAGCGTTCCAAATTTCGGATCGACATTCAGATAATCGGAAATGTCATATCCATGGTCCCTGTTTGGCGAAGGAAAAAAAGGAAGGAGCCAAATACACGTGACGCCTAAACCCGAAAGATAATCCAGCGACCGGGTCATGCCCCTGAAATCGCCAATGCCATCAGCGTCCGAATCGAGGAACGTCTCCAGGTGTGTTGAATAGATAATTGCATTTTTATACCAGTATTTAGCCATAAGCATCTATTGTGGATACTTAACTATACAAATCCATGCCCTAAAAAGCAGCTTGAAAACACAAGACTCATCAGTAAATGAAGTTGCAGGAAGTCTCACTGTGGAAATAATTCAATACCGATGGGGAATTAATGCTTACACAAGGGAAAGTATGCTTCTAGTTTTTTGGCCTCTCGAATACTGCACCAACTTGTATTTCGATTTTTTGAGGAGACTTTTTTGCCGTCCTGGCAATGGTTTGCCCGCTCGCTAGATAAAAAAGTTAAGCATGGACAAAGCAGACTGGAGTGCTGTACCTGTTGCGGGTACCATTTCCTGCCGAACGCCTGAGAGAACGCGCTATTCGCGCCAGATCCTTGCATTTAAAAATACAATTCTCCAGGTCTGATGCATCACTCTATTCCGATACCTGTTCTGACCAATGCCTGTAAAGTCTTTTAGCGATCTCCCCCTTGCGTGTGTAGTCGTTTTCCCCTCACATGAGCTCACCTGCCAACAGCATGCGTCGGTGCAGAGAGATGGCATGGTTTTTTTCTTAACTAACGATATGAAGAAAAGATCATCGGATATAATACCCAACCAACAATCCGGAAAAACTGTTGATGCTGAAAGCTCGGTAGAGCTGCGGGACGAAAATGAAGCACGTGAATTCTTTGCTAAGGTGAAGGACAGACTACAAAATGTGAAATTGTGGAAGGAATACGCTGGAGATTTTTCTGCTGAATTTAACCTGGTCGACAGCGACGGGAACCCAGTAAAAAGAAAACCTGAAAAGGGTGATTATTTAAAAATTGACATTCCCGGTCCCGGCAGCAAAAGTGGAGATGGGTTTGACTGGGTGCAAATCGAAGAGATGGTAAGTGCCTCGACACCCCACGATGAAAGTTTTGGATTTCGGGTACGGCCGGCAGACAATCCAACGGATGGGGAACGCGAGACGGCGCATTTCTATTCGCGAGAGTCGACAAGCTCCTTTATCGTTGAACGAACCCTAAACAAGGTTACAGCATCGATCCACGATCGAAATACAAAACCCAATACAGAAGCAAACCGCACCACGGATAAGATCCGGGATGTCGTTGTTGGCGCTGCCGGTGCCATTTCATTTTCCAAATTGCAATGGAAGAATCTTGCCGATGGATTATTACGTCAATGATAGCCTGTAACATGGCTCTTAAAACTTAACAACCTTCCTTATTTGCCGGTGGCCGGCGCGATCGATGATGATAATAAAAATACCTTGAGGTTGATGCCGGACATCAATGGTAACCGATCCTGAGTAGTCAGAGGACATGATCCTCTTCCCTGAGGAGTTGATGATCTGGAGACTGTAAAGACCCTGTTTCATACTTTCAATTTGGATCAGTCCAGACGACGGGTTGGGGTAAATCTTGAAATCAAAGTTTTCCGTTTCTTCGGTGCCGGTAACAGGGCCGGAACATTTTGTGGGATCCGTTATGGGTATGACTCCCGTCGTGCCTCCAGCGCACCTGTTGCAGGCATCAAATGATGCTGTGCCAGCAGGTGTACCGTTGCAATCCAATCCAGCCTCCACAAATTTCGAAAGAAGGCGTATGTAGTTAAGCTGATACGAATTGCTATTCTCGGTCACTTCCCAGGAATTTAGAGGCCAGGAAGTATTGAAATCTTTATACGATTTTTGAGCGGGTTGTCCCTTGGGAGGCGTAAGGGATTCAGAGGTGCATAGGCTGTTATTGCTTCCTCCACATCCGGCCGGACAACAACTATCCCAGTTATAGGTGGGGTTTGGGCCGCCCGGCACAAATCCTGGTGGCGGACCATACGTGGAAGTACCGACCCGATCCCATAAGGCACTGCCGTTCGCGAACCATGTGTGATAGAACTCATTCGCGCAATTATCGCCACCATAGTCATACATGTTGGACAGATATACCATATTGAGTGGATTTACCCCATGTATATAGTGAATAAAAGTTTCCGCCGCCTGTAATGCTTCGGCATTTCTGGCGGGATCAATGCCATAAGAAATTAAGTCGGTAAAAATCAGACCTTGTAACGCCTTTAACGAATTACTGCCCCAGCCGTACTGGTTTATATGTGCAAGATATGGATCGGTTTTCCCGGAGTGGGCTAAAAAATGATCAGCAGTATTAAGCGAATTTTTATAGGTGTTCCTGATTTGACTGGCAATGGCAGCGTTCGCGCCGGGCAATGATGCATAGTGGAGAATTGCTTCTTGATTCGACACCTCGTACATCGACGCCCAATTCCACGTCATTAAATGAACGCTGCTATAATTGGCCTCCATAAAGTCTTTGTATTTGTACTCTCCCGTTACTTCAAATAAAAAGCAAGCGGCCTCTACTTTTGCCATCGATCGCCCATAGTCATCGGTTTCCTGTTGCCCGGCACCAAGTCCCGAAGTGCCCGACGCTACATCATTATTGCGGAATATCACGTTCGGGTTAGACGCTGACCAGTCCCACGCCTTTACCGCGCGTTCTTTCAGTAAATCAGCGTATGATGTCATCCCAATCTCACGGTAGACTTTTGAGGCCAGTGCAAAAGCACCAGCGGTATTTAAGGTGGCTGAGGTACTCGCCGTACCATATAAACTTTGGCCCGTAGCGCTCGATGGAGGGCTTGCATGCGATAGTCCAACGATACTGAGCACGCTTCCATCGTTTTGCTGCATTCTCAGAAGGTGATCTATCCCCCACCTGGCTTCATCCAATAAATCCGGGATTCCGTTTCCAGATTCAGGGATGTTGTAATCATCAGTCCAAACCCCCGGCGCTTCAAGGTATGCGCGCATAAAATCGACAACGTAGTTTGCCGTCCAATTCGTGTACTTGTTATAATCGCCTGCGTCAAACCATCCCCCTGACACATCTACTTCTTTCAGGGCATTATTTTTTTCGTTGTAGGGCCTGGCATTCTTGTCTTGAAGAGGTCCGAGGTGGCTGGCACCATCCGCCCACGGAGCTCCCGCATGCTGCGCAGGTTTGGCAAAACCAACACGCTGGTAAAAAAAGGTCCTAACCGCGTGGCGCAACACCCCATTGTAGACCGTGGATGAAATTTCAAACTCAAAAGATTTTAAGTCTTTTTGAGCATCGACCACATAATAGCTGCCTGGAGTTGTCACCGAAGAAAAATCAAACCACCAGGCTCGGTCGCCGGACGAATTATCAGTAGCGCCCGACTTCCAGGCAACCGGGGCCGCTGTGAACACAGGCTGACCTGTTGATTTACTCACCAGTGCGTACTCCGGACCGGGAGTGAACGATTCCGATGCATCGAACCCCACCTGAGGATCTCGAATAACAGCAATTTTTTTTGACGCCGGCAAATATCCAAACTGGTCCACAACGATATATTTCGTCAAGGTTTGCGACAAGGCGTAGCTGGAGCCAAGCGAAAAAGAAACGATAAAAGAAAAGCGGCATATGCAATCGAAAATTCTTTTCATGAGGCCACAGATTTGCTGCTAAAATACCGGTAAATACAATGGGATTTTACAGCATCGCCCGCGCGTTAACAAAAGATGCATAAGATTGAACCATTTCGGCGGGTCGCACAGGCCGTTTTTGTCCTGTAAGTATAATTTTGGAAAAATTCAAGAAGGTTTTTTACAAATCCTTTGGATAAATTATGACCAATTAAAATCAACCGAAATTGATACCCTCCCGGAAATGGATCGCGCGATGGTTGATTATTTTCGCCATCCTGGCTGTAACACTTTATGCTGCAGCCGCTTCTGCCGGCTATTTCCTGAAAAAATATTTAGTTGAACACAGCGAAGAGTGGACGGGCCGGAAGATTTCCATCGGCTCAATTTCGATCAACCCTCTTAAACTTTCCGTCCGTGTCGACGACTTTAAAGGTTTCGAGGCGAAAAGTGACGCTGTTTTTGTATCATTCGATGAGCTCTACGTCGATGTGGTTCTTTTTCCGTTATTCTCGAAAAATCTGGTGGTTGAAAAGGTGATGCTGACTGAGCCACACATGCGAATCGTAATGACTGGTGAATCGTTCAATTTTGATGATCTGGTAAAACGATTTTCTTCGGAAGGGTCCACGCCTGCCTCGGTCGA
>DASUTP010000280.1:0-13113 GCA_036374515.1 Chryseolinea sp.
ATAGCGCGAAAACCGTTGATGCATTGATGAAGCTCGAACTTCCAAGCGGCGTCGATGTGGAGATCAAGGTATAGTATAACATACAAGAACATTTTGAAGTCACCGGGTAATTACTGGTGACTTTTTTTTTGCGCGTAGAGATGCAAGAACTGCCGTCGCTCATGTGGGAATTTTAGAGATAGCCTTCCGGTGAGCCACTGTTCACCCACGCATCTACTATTTGCGCTTAAGAAAATTCTGATAATCTTCCTCCGTATCCAGATCGATGTTGCCGTTGGGGAAAGGCACGGTCTCCACTTGATCAGGAAATTGCTGTACGATTTTTTTTGCGCCCTGGTCGTCACTTAACAGGAGAAGGTTCGAAAAGAATGACCGGCTGAACAAGACGGGCACGCCGCTGGAACCGGCGTAGTCCGATGCTATAATTGCTTTTTTCTTTTCGCGGAATTGTTGAATGAGTTTGAGAAGGTGTTCCGATGTGAGGGCTGGTTGATCGCAAACCATTAAAATGACTCCGTCAAGCTCAGCACCTGATTGAATAAGGAAATTTAAGCCCGTTTTTATAGAGCTTCCCATTCCTGTTTTCCAATAGAAATTGGATACGATCTGAACGGGCAACTTTTCCAGGATCTCGCGGTGTGGCTTTTCATTGGCTCCCAACACAACAACTACATGCTCGGGACTGGCAGTTACTGCGTGAGCAACACAACGGCAAAGCAGGGGTTCGCCATCAATTTCTAAAAGCTGCTTGGGGCGCCCCATTCGACTGGAAGAACCCGCAGCTAAAACAATTATGCCTATGTGCATCTATTTAGGGTAATGAAAACGCCAAGTAACTATCACCGGATTTTGTGCCCGACTTACCTCCTCCGCAAGCAATCACAACAAATTGTTTTCCGTCAACTTCGTATACCGCTGGGGTTGCATATCCGGCTGCCGGCAGATCATATTCCCAAACGATCTTTCCCGTTTCTTTATCCAGGGCACGGAATTTTTCGTCGCGCGTGGCTGCTATAAAAATCACTCCGCCATCCGTGGCGACCGGGCCTCCGTAATTTTCAGCGCCTGTCGCCGGAACACCTTTTTCCTTCAATTCCTTGTACTCTCCCAGAGGGACCTGCCATTTTATCTCTCCTTTGTTGAGGTCGATCGCATTCATCGTGCCCCAGGGTGGCTCAACGGCAGGATATCCTTCCGGCGTTAAAAACCGGACGTAACCAGTATTCGAAAATATCACGTCCGGATGACGTTCAAAGCTTCCGAGTTTTTCTTCGGCGGTACGCTCCTGCAAATCGAGGATGTAACGGGCGATCGCATCCCGATCCTTGTCGCTTAGATGCGAGAACGCGGGCATCGCGCCCTTGCCGGTAAGCATAAATTTCTTTACTCCTTCCTTATCGAATTTCTTTTGCAGATTTCGCAACGGTGGGTATACGTGTCCATCCCCGCCGCGGTCGATACCATGACACGTAGCGCAATTGGTCCGGTAGAGTGAAATGCCGGCCCATGCAGCCTCTTTCATTCTCACATCGACCATGGTGAGTATCCAGGGCATTTCGTTGGCGTTCACGTATAGTATTCCCGTGGGGTCATACGATGCTCCACCCCACTCCGCGCCGCCATCGAAGCCGGGAAAGATGATTGTTCCTTCTTTGCTTGGTGGAATAAATTGCTCGCCTGTCCTCAGGTTCGCGAATTTTTGCGTCACGAACGCCTGTATCTCGGGCGTTATTTTGTTGATCATATCCTTGGTGAAGACCTGACGCGCAAACGGCGGTGGTTTGAGGGGTAGGGGCTGCGTTGGCCATGCTTCTTCGCCTTCCAGGTCTGACTTGGCGACTTCCTTCTCCTCTACCGGGAACAACGGCTCGCCTGTATCACGATTCAGAACATATACATGCCCGGATTTGGTTGTCTGGACCACGGCGTCGATTTTTTTTCCATCGTGAGTAACGGTGGCCAGGATCGGCGACGCCGGAAGGTCCCGGTCCCACAGATCGTGATGGATGGTTTGAAAGTGCCATTTTCGCTCACCGGTTTCTGCGTTAAGGGCAAGGATACAGTTTGCATACAGATTTTGACCTTTTCTGTTGCCTCCCCAAAAATCAAACGATGCGGAGCCAGTTCCAGCAAACACCAGTCCGCGCTGATGATCGACAGACATTCCACTCCAGGCGTTTGCACCGCCAATTCTCTTCCAGGCATCTTCCGGCCACGTCTCGTAGCCAGGTTCGCCCGGATGTGGTATCGTATGAAAAACCCACGCGAGTTTTCCGCTTTTCACATCGTATGCGCGGAGGTATCCCGGGGCAGCTATCGGTCCTTCATTAACCCTCGACCCCATGATGATAAGGTTCTTATAGATCACCCCTGGAGTGTTTGAAACGACCATTAAGTTTGCAGACCTGTCGCCGAGTCCTTCCTTCAAACTCACGCGTCCCCTTTCACCAAAGGTTGGAATCTTTTTGCCTGTGCGTGCGTCCAATGCATATAGATATTGGCCAAACGAATACAGTATACGCTTGTCATCGCCCTCCTCCCAGTAGGTTACACCGCGGTTAACGCCCAAGCCACCATCACCACTGCTTACGGAATCGAATTTCCAAAGCTGTTCCCCTGTTGAGGCATTCAAGGCGAACGCCTTTAACGTCGGCGAGGTACCATACAGCACCCCATCAACGACGATCGGATTACACTGGATCTGCGATCGGTTTTGCGCTGTATCAGCATCGCCGGAATGGTATTGCCAAGCAAGTTTGAGTGAACCAACATTGGAAGTCGTAATTTGATCGAGCGATGAATACTGGGTTCCTTCAGCATTGCCTCCCTTTATACGCCAGGTCGATGTTGCGGGGTTTTTCGATCGATCTTTACTGCAGCACGCCAACAGAAATATTATCGGTACCAACCAGTAGGCAAAGGGTTTCATCAAGGCAGTTTAAACAATGAAACTCTGAATTTCCAACCAAGAATACAAGCAGGGAAGATGAGATTCTGATTATTCCATAACGCTCGCTTGCATGAACTCATGCTCTCCTATTGAGTTCCCTTCCGAAGAGTCTGTGTCGACCAATATTTTCCAGACATCGTTTTCCTTTCGCAGCGCGACATGAAAACGGCCGTAGAATGCCCGGCTATTTCCATTCTTATCCGTCACCGTCACTTTATAGATGCCGACCTCCATTGCCTGCGTCGCGCTGGCGATCCGTTCGGTAAACCTTAGCTCTAGTTGTCTTCTGTTTTCTGATGTCTTCCCTGCGTCGTCTCCGCGCTTTTGCTGCTCGTAATACTCATTCCAGTCTAACACCAACTTGGCGTCCCGGGGCGAGCGCACAACCTCCTTTGAGTGCACGGCAAGAAAACCGTCGGTGTCGCGGCTGTTGTACGCCTGTATAAAGGGTTTCCAGACCTGATCGTTGATGGCAGTTTGAATAGACTGGCCCGCCGTATACAAACATGCATGGCAAAAAAGAATTGTCAGCAATATTTTCATTTAGAGCTTGAAGAAGCAGCTTGGTCACTGATGTGGCTGGCCAGGTAGACTTGTTTGAAAACCTGGTCACTCTTCGAATCGCGGGCATGAATCGGCGCGTTCCGGTATTTCAAAAAGCCGCCGGAGCGATTGACAAACTTTCCCTGGATCTCTGCAATTATAGCAACAGCAATCTCATCGGGGGTTTCGGCACCAATGTCAAGGCCAATGGGCGAATGTATGCGATGTATATCGTCCGCAGACAGGCTGATTCCCTCCGAGAAGAATTCCGAACACATCTTATCAAAACGCTTTCGCGGTCCAAGAATGCCGATATAGGGTGTCTCGGTCTTAATCAGCTTTTTCAATACATCGCGGTCATAATCATAATTGTGGGACATCAACACGCAGGCCGTAAAAGGAGTAATTTCAAAATCGCGGTCCACAAAATCACGGTGGCATAGCGAAAGTTTGTCGGCAGTTGGAAAAAACAGCGGCGCGATGTGCGCCACGCATTCATCTGTTACCTGCACATCCCATCCCAACGTCTTGGCTAGCTGGCTTACTGGCCTAGCGTCAAATCCTCCACCGAAAATAATCAACGACACGTTTGGCTGAATCAACTCCATAAAAACATCCACGTCCCCTTCCGGGGTTACAAACGTTTTTGCCAGCGAGTTCCTTGTACTGAAAAGCTGTGATAGTTCATTTTTTACTTCTTCGCTCAAGTTGCTATCTGAAAAATGATTTTGCACTTCACCCGTTGAGCGCATCATCATTTTTTCCCCTACCGCGGCAGGGCCATTAAAGATTGTCGCCAGCGTCAAGGGTTCTTTCACCGTCACAAAGGTTTCAAACAGGCTGATTGGATTTTTTTCTTCGTCGGTATCGATTGGCTCGATTAATACGTCTATCACACCGTTGCATCCGAGCCCGATCCCTAAATTCTGATTGCTTTCTTCCCGGGTATCATACGTTACGGTCATGGGCCGTTTGTCAGCCATCACCTGTCTCGCTTTCCGCAGTGCATCGCCCTCCAGACAACCACCGCTGATGGATCCAACCCACTTGCCGTCGTCGGTGATAAGCATTCTGGCTCCCGGGCTCCTGTAAGAAGATCCACGCACTTTCACCACGGTTGCAAGTGCAGCCCGGCGGGTTGCAACATCGATCTTTCGAAACTCGGCAACTATGGTTTTAAAATCTTTCATGATCTCATCGCTGTGCTTTTACCTCGGCCGGTGTAACTGCGGCACCTTTATTCCCCCAGGAATTTCTCACATAATTGAGGACATCGCTCACTTGTTCATCGGTGAGGTCTATTGGTGGCATTTCACCGTTATAAGTTTTGCCATTCACCGTCATTTCACCTGAGGCTCCTTCCAGGATCTGCTTGATAGAACGGTTCTTGTCCGCCATCAGGTAATCGGATTTCGCAAGCGGCGGAAACGCACCCTCGATCCCTTCGCCTTTTTCCATATGGCAGGAGGTACAATTCATGTTGTAGACTTCTTGTCCCCGTTCAATACTGGCTTTCAAATCGAATTTTTGAACGTCAAAAGACATCAACAAAATAGTGGCGACAAAGAAGGTGCCCACAATAATAGCTCCGCGCATACAGTGCGTTTAGATTAGATAAATTTATTTATGAATTAAACTTCTTCCAAGTTAAATGGTAATGTTCTAATTCTCTTACCGGTTAAATCAAAAATCGCATTTGTAAGGGCAGGGGTAAATGGAGGTAATCCCGGTTCACCCACTCCGCCTGCTTTTTCCTCATTATCCATAATATGCACCTCAATTTCCGGCGATTCCGTTATTCTAACCATTTTATAGGTGTCAAAGTTTTTTTCCACGGCTTTCCCATCCTTAAAGTGCGTAGCATGTTTGGTGGCGGCGCCAAGAGCCATAATAATACTTCCTTCCACCTGTGCCCGGATAATATCGGGATTTACGTACCAGCCACAATCCATAACGGCCCAGACTTTGTCGATTTTGACTTTTCCGTCAGCCTTTTTTGAAACTTTCACCACCTCCCCCACGATGCTGGAGAAACACTCCGTAATGGCTACACCCCAGCCTTCGGTTGCCGAAGCTCCGGCGGGCGCGCCGTCATTTTTTTTCCTCGATTTCCAGCCGCTTACTTCCTCCAGTTTATTGATCAGATGTTGGTAGCGTTCTTCCCCCAAATGTTGCCGTCTGAATTCAAGGGGATCTTTGCCCGCTGCAAGCGCAAGCTCATCCATAAAGCTTTCGTAGGCAAAACCGTTTGTGGATGAGTATACAGACCTCCACCACATAACCGGTATGGCTGAATTCAGTGGGACGTCGGAAAAACTAAAGTGTGGAATGCTGTTGAAATACGTTTCCAGGAACCCTTCAGTAGTGCTACCGTTGTAAGAATCTTTTGAAGCGCCCGGCCATTGGTGGTCCATATTCTGCCCGGCCATTTTAAACTTATATCCCGAAATTCTGCCGCCTTCATTTAATCCTCCCGCGCATTGGTAAACCATGCCGGGTCTGAAAGGGCCGAGCAAGGTATCATCTTCGCGCGTCCAGATAACCTGGACAGGTGCTTTGATTTCTTTCGAGATCAAAGCGGCCTCCTGTGTGTAATCAAAAAACGCCTTCCGGCCGAAACCACCACCAAGGAAAGTCATATTCACAATAATTTTCTCTTTTGGCAAACCCAGTACCTTGGTGAGGTCGTCCTGGATCCAACCTGGTGCCTGGATAGGTCCCCATATTTCAGCTGAGTCTTCTTTTACGTCAGCCGTACAGTTGAGTGGCTCCATGCAGCTATGCGATTCGTACGGTGTTTCGTAGACCGCTTCAACTTTTTTTGCTGCCTTTTCTATCGCTGAGGTGACGTTCCCTTTCGTGCGATAGGAAATTCCATCTTTTGACTTTAGGTCTTCATTCATTTTAGCATAAAGCTGCTCGGTGCTGTGATGATCAAAGCCGGTATCGTCCCATTCAACCTTTAAAGCCTTCCTTGCCTGTTGAGCGTTCCAAAAGCTGTCGGCTACTACCGCGACGCCTTCACGCTTCGTTGAAAAAACGTCCACGGTCACCTTAAAAACATGTTTAACGCCGGGCATTTTTTTAGTTGCTGTATCGTCAAAACTTTTAACCTTACCGGCAAACCGGGGATTCCTTTCGATAACTGCATAGAGCATGCCAGGAAGTTTTTTATCCATTCCAAAAACGGCGCTTCCGTTCGTTTTGAGCGGAGTATCCTGCCGGGGTACAGGCTTGCGAAGAATCTTGTATTCCTCAATCTTCTTTAAGGGGACCGCCTTGGGCATTTCCAATTTTGAGGCCTCCTCAACCAGCTCGCCATAGTGAAATTTTTTGTTCGAGGGTTTGTGTATGACGTTTCCGTTTTCCGCATAGCAAGTTGCTTTGTCAACATTCCATTTTTTTGCTGCGGCCTGAACCAGCATTTCCCGGGCTGCGGCGCCCATCTGCAGCAAGTGCTTGTACGCTGAACGCACGGTGGAACTTCCTCCAGTGATCTGGCTGCCATATTTCTTTTCATTGCCGATTCCAAATACGATTTCTACAGTATCCAGGTCCACTTCAAGTTCTTCTGCGATCATTTGAGGAACAGTTTGAAAGGCCCCTTGTCCCATCTCAGCGCGATGGTTCATGATGGTAACTTTTCCAGTGGTATCGATGGAGATCCAGGCGTTCAATTCTACGCCCTGGCTCTTGGCAGCTTCGGCTTTTAACAGGGTAACTTCCTTCCCCTTCGCTTCGGTATATAGACCAAGCGTTAGGGCCGCACCCGTGATACCTGATACCTTAATAAAATTTCTCCTGGAGACTTTATTTTGAGTGGTCATAATCTTGTTTTGATAATAGTCTATTTAACACTGGCTTTCTGGCTCATGAGCTGAGAGGCCGTTTTTATAGCCTTGCGAATCCTCGGGTAAGTACCGCATCGGCAAATGTGACCCTGCATAGCCACATCGATATCCTTGTCGGTTGGATTCGGATTTTTCTTGAGTAATGCAGTTGCCGCCATGATCTGGCCGGACTGACAGTAGCCACACTGTGGCACCTGCTCCTGAATCCAGGCCTGCTGCACGGGATGGGAATTATCGCTTGACAGCCCTTCAATCGTAGTGATACTCTTATTATTGGCTGCTGTGGCAGGTATGGAACACGAACGGACCGGGCTGCCCTCGAGGTGTACTGTACATGCACCACACTGGGCAATTCCACATCCGTACTTTGTGCCGGTGAGTCCTACTATATCGCGGATTGCCCAAAGCAACGGCATCTTTGGATCAACATCCACGGTATAACTTTTGTCATTGATTTTTAACTTTATTGAGGCCATGGTTTTATTGGAAAGTTATAATGGAAAGTTACGGGAAATTCCTTTTTGTGGATTCGAAGCACTCACGGCCGGTTTGCAATATGACGGGAAATACATATGAACGGTATGTTACAGATGACTAATGAACGTTTTGAACGGGTATAATTTTTTGAGCAGTGAACGTTCTTGAACCAATTCAAGTTATATTGTGGTGTTATTCCATTGGAGATTGTATTTATGAAGAAAATTGTGCTGTTGTGCGGAATGATATGCATGTCCGTATATGGCTTCTGCCAAACAAAATTACAAGTGACGGTAACTCACATCAAGGGCGAGAAAGGCAACATCATGGTAGGAATTTTTGATAGCGACGAAACCTTTTTGAAAAAACCCCTCGAGGGAAAAATGATCAAGGCCTCGGGCGATTCCATCACAGTTGTATTTGAAAATCTTAAGCCGGGAAGGTACGCGATAAGCGTCTTGCACGATGCCAATAAGAATAAGGACCTGGACAAAAACAAGCTCGGCATACCCAAGGAAGGTTTCGGATTTTCCAATAACGTAATTGGGGCAATGGGCCCTCCATCATTCGAGCGTGCTCAGTTCGATTTAGCACCCGATCAAAAAGATCTGGACATCGACATCAAAATGAAATACATGTAGCACGTCTACCGTGCGGTAACAGAATCGCAGGAAGAAAGCATCTGCGACGCGACCTTAACATCGACGATACCTTTATCGTGACTCCAGGAATTATAAATGTAGGTTGCAATTTCCGCAATCTCTAAGTCCGATAAGCTGGAAATACCGGGCATCGGTTGATTGAAGCTTTTCCCATTTACGATCAGTTCTCCAGACGTTCCATTGCGCATGAGACAAAGAACCTCGGCCATGTTATTTTGCATATAGTCAGATGTGTCCAAAGGAGGATAAATCAAGCCCAAACCTCTTCCATTTTTCTGGTGGCAATTGGCACAATGACGGAGATATAGTTGTTCTCCCTGTATAAAATATTGTTGGAACTTGGGTGAGTTTTCTGAAGAAGGCCGGGAGTTGCATGCATTAAGCGCAACGCACACGGCCATCAGCTGCAGGGCCCCCGTTATAAGGAAACGTCCACCACGCCGCTTTCTCCCGTTTGCGTTTTTCCTTAAGATGGTGTCAGATTTCCGCATCCTCCTTTTTGAGTCTCCTAATGTCCTGGAGAAGTTTATTCACCTCCTCTTCTTTCGTACCGTCGTATTTACCGCGTATTCGTTTCTTTTTATCGATCAGTAAAAAAGCACCGCTATGGATAAATCCATCAGGCTCGGATTTATCCTCCAATGCCGTGGAAAAATAACTGGTTTGCGCAAGTTTATAAATGTCTTCCTTGTTTCCGGTAACGAAATGCCATTTGCTGCTTTTAACGCCCAGCCTGTTCGCAAAGTCGTGCAGTAGACCTACCGTGTCGTATTCCGGATCGATGGTATGAGACAACAATAACACGTCAGGATCATTTTCGACCGAGTCATACACCCGAAGCATCTGTGTCTTCATGATCGGACATATCGTGCGGCACGAAGTAAAAAAGAAGTCGGTGACATAGATCTTGTCTTTATAGGTTTCATTGGTTATTTCAACGCTGTCCTGATCTACAAATCTGAAATCAGCGATGGTGTGGTAAACCGTATCGGTGCCTGTTATTTCACGTTCGCCAAAGATCGGCAGCGATGGTTCTTTTTCGGGCGCGCAGGCTATTATCGAACAGCAAATAACCACCAGCAGGAAAGCACGCTGAAAGATGTTAAGGGGACCATGCTTTAAACGAAAAGATGCAGACTTTCGCCTGTAAAATGTTTGCTGCAACCTGTAGCCTGAATGCTGAACGCTATTTTCCATTTCTGTACTTTTTGTAGATCCTAATTCCCATCATAATAAAAAATGTCACCACAAGCAGACCCGCTATTCCCCATACGATGCTCAATGCACTTTTTAAGACAATGAGAAATACAATGCTGATCAGGAAAAGCGTGGCAACTTCGTTCCATAAACGCATTTGCGTGGAAGAAAATTTCATCACGCCCCGCCTTAGCTTTCCAAATAAATATTGTAACGACAATTGGAACAGGTACAGGAAAAACACAAGCGTCAATTTAATGTGCATGAATCCATGTTGTAGCCACTCCGGTTGATTTATTAACATTGAGGCACCCATCAGGAGCGTGACTATCGCCGATGGCCACGTGATCCCGTACCAGAGACCAGATGCCATTTTGGTTAGCTGGGTTAAAAGTATTGACCTGTCCGGTTCGGGCTTTTCATTTGCTTCAATCATGTGAACCAGGAGCCGGGGCATGTAAAATAATCCGGCAAACCATGTCACGACAAATATGATGTGAACGGCTTTGAGATAAAGAAAAGTCATACCCCTAACATTTTTTTATTGAAGTGTTATAGTATCTCCTACGCTAACGGTTTGATGGTCGAGTGCCACAAGGTTTTGGCCGAAGTATACCTTGTTCTCCCGCTTTCTATATGAGGAAAGTGTTTTCAATGGTTCGGTTCCCTTTTCACCGGTATCCTGGTTTACCGTGGTGAGCACGCATCGGTCGCACATTTTCACCCCCACAAATCTGTTGGACCCGATCGAAAAATTGCGCCACGAATCCTCTGCGAAAGGCTCGCCCCCTGTAAATACAAAATTTGGCCTGAAACGATTCATAGGTACTACCTCCTTCAACCGGCTGTTCAGGTCGTCAAGCGAGCTTTGGCCAATAATCATGAAGGGATAGGCATCGGCAAGGCTTACTTGTTCCTCGTTCACCATATACTTGGGGTTAACCGCACGGGAATGCCGTTCAGGAAAATAAACCAGCCGGCAGGGTGAAGCCAGCCGATCAGAAAACCATTGGCTATAGGGGCGGTCGACTTCAAACGCGGAAACTGTGTCATCCCAAACCGTTACCTCGAGTGGGTTTGACAGTGGTGGTTTGATCAGGTCTAGCTGAAGTGAATCTCCAAGATGGTTGATTGTTAAAACTCCGCCGTCGATCGACGATTTAAAGAGCGCCATTTTAGGAAATACCCGCTGCGTCATCGCAGTACCAGTCTCGTCCACCAGCATCAACCGCCGGTCGTATTGAAGTCCTTTCTCCCTTACCGCAGCAGACGTTACGCTAATTCCACCAAGCGACTTTACGGGGTATATCCAAATTTGCGTCAGCTTTAATTCAGCCATTAATTTTTTGTTTTTAATTTTATGCTAACTTAAAAAGTTATCGTTATCTAAACGAATTAAAGGGTAAACCACCAATATTTATTCTTTCTTCTCTTTAAACGCAAGATCAGAAAATGCCAAATACTGCCGCTTTATGGTATTTCGAAAGTGTCAATCTGTACAATATACTTTGTCCTCACAAAGTGAAAAGAATGGGAGAGAAGCATGAGTACGTTAAATACAGGCGCCAACAGTTTATTTACATGCCCGACGATTCGGCCACTCATATTTATATGATCGTAGGTGGTAAAGTTAAAATCGGTCATTACCTGGAAGGTGGAGAAGAAGTGCTTTCAGCAATACTCACCACCGGAGAAATCTTCGGGGAACTGGCGATGGCTGGAGAGGATAAGCGGGTGGATTTTGCTCAAGCAATGGAGGAAACAGTAATCTGTCCGTTGACAATTGATGAACTCAAGTTGCTGATGTACGAAAATAAAGAGCTAAGTTTTAAGATCCTCAAGTTGATCGGGCTTCGCATCATGAAACTGGAACGCAAGCTGGAGCTGTTGGTTTTTAAAGATGCGCGGACAAGGATCATAGAATTCTTAAAGGACGCTGCGGAATGGAAAGGGAAAAAAGTGGGCTTTGAAACGCAAATTCAAACCAGTCTAACCCACAAGGATATTGCATCACTGACGGGCACCTCGAGACAAACAGTCACGACTATTTTGAATGAATTGAAAGAAAAGAATTTGATAAACTTCAATCGAAAACAGATCCTCATCAGAGATCTGGACAGCCTCCGATAGATCGCAGCTTAAAGTCTTTGTTAGGCGATTCCTGTAAAGGCCTACCCATCATTCTAAAGGTTTGACGAAAGTCAAAGACAAACAATTCATTGTCAAGCGGCCGATTGCCTCCAGGGCATGATCTCCTGGATATTTTTTATCTCGATGAACTTCATTCCGATGCTTGTCAATTTCTCTGAGATCAAAACGATGTTCTGATCTGCGTCGGCAAAACCCCTTATGTAGGTTACAACCACCTCGTCATTATTCTTCTTGATATAGAAAGGTTGTGGTGAGCCTACACAGTGCGAAAGCAAAGCTTTCATGATGTCATTCCTTAAAGCCCTCATAATCAAAAAAGTTTGTTGATGCAGATTGTCGAAGCATTTTCATGCCAGGACGAATTGTGGTTGAAATCCCATGAAAACATGGGAGCCAAGGACAGTATTTCCCAGTACGGGAAAGACAAGGATCAATTTCTAGACTATGTCTTTAAACGTACCGGCGACGTCCGGGAAGATTCCCCGAACGATTACATCGTAAGCGATTGATAAAGTCTGAAATAAAAGGCGATGGAATGGAAAGATCAGTCTTAGCTAAAAACTAATTAAAAGACATCTCTTCCGCCGATTTAAAATGACGTCCAAGAAAAAAACAATGCTTCTTACCGGCCCCTAGGCTCAGCTGTTATATAGTCTTTCATAATATTCTTCCGCCATTCTACCCGAATCGAAGAATGGGAGAACATCTTTCATGCCTGTTGTGATCACCTTTTGCCATTTTGCGGGTTGATCATAATACAAAGGAATGATTTCCTTTTCCAAAACGTCCAGCAATTTTTGGGATTCAATTTTGTCTTTTGACTCCTGCGTGAGATTGTCGTCGGCGGTATCGATAATAAAAGAATTCTTCCCGTGCTTGGCGAATTCAGGAACCCATCCGTCGGGGATCGAAAGGTTTACTGAGCCATTCATCGCTGCGGTCATCCCCGAAGTTCCGGAGGCTTCGTGATACAGCCTGGGATTGTTTAACCAAATGTCAGAGCCTTTTTTCAAGTGATCTGAGAGCCATAGTTCGTACCCAGTTACAACGGTACAGTTAGGCAAATCTTTTGTTTTCCAGTAGATCTCGTTGAATATGTTGATGGCGCCGTAGTCCTCCGGATAAGGTTTTCCGCCCCATATAATTTGAATGGGGTAATTTTTATTTTGCGCTATCTTGAGAAAACGGTCATAATTGTACAATAACAGGTTCGCGCGTTTGTAGGATGCAAATCTTCGCGCCCACACAATTGTCAAAACGTTCTCGTTAAATAACTTCCCCG